>SLAV01000250.1 GCA_007126655.1 Haloferula sp.
ATCGAGGCGGTGATGAAATACTCCTTCAGGGTGGCTTCGCGGCGTTGTCCGTTGCGATCAATGCGTGTGACTTTCATGGGAATTTTTGATGTTTGGTGTTCGGTCGGCGAATCACGTTTGATCCGCTCACAACCTACGTGGATCGGGAAACGACCGTCCGCAACCGGAAATGTCGGCTTGTTTCCCGAAAGCCGCGCGGCGAACCTGACCGGGTGAGAATCCTCGTCACCGCAGGCCCCACCCGCGAGCCGCTCGATCCCGTGCGCTACCTCGGCAACCGCTCCTCGGGCCGCATGGGATACGCCGTCGCCGCCGCCTTCGCCGCCGCCGGCCACCACGTCCTGCTCGTCTCCGGCCCCACACACATCGACGTGCCCGCGGGCGTGGATTTCCTGCCCGTCGAGACCGCCGCCGAAATGTTCGACGCCGTCGCCCGCCACCTCGACCGGTCGGAAATCGCCGTCTTCGCCGCCGCCGTCGCCGATTTCACCCCCGCCCGCCCCGAACCGGAGAAAATCAAGAAATCCGGTACCGTCCTCACGCTGGAACTCGTCCCCACCCGCGACATTCTCGGTAGCGCCCGCGACCCGCTCGGCTTCACCGGCACCCTCGTCGGCTTCGCCGCCGAAACGTCCGACGTCCTCGAAAACGCCCGCGCCAAACTCACTCGCAAGAAGTGCGACCTCGTCGTCGCCAACGACGTCTCCGCCCCCGGCATCGGCTTCGACAGCCACGAAAACGAAGTCACCCTCGTCTGGCCCGAAGCCGGGGAACCGCTCGAACGCGCGTCAAAACACGAAATCGCCACAATCATCGTCGAAAAGGTGCTGGCGCGCCACACCCGCCGCCACCAAGCTCCCGCCGCGCCATGAACGACCTCACCCTCGCCACCCGCGCCGCCCACGAGGCCGGCAAGCTGCTCCGCTCGAATTTCGGCACGCCACTGGACGTCGATGAAGCGTCCCATCACGACATCAAGCTCGCGCTCGACAAACAGTCCCAGGATCTCATCACCGCCATCCTCCTCGACGCCCGCCCCGGCGACGCCCTCTACGGAGAGGAAGGCATTGCCGGAAACCAGGACTCCCCCCGCCAGTGGATCGTCGATCCCATCGACGGAACCGTGAATTTCTTCTACGGAATCCCCCACTTCTGCGTCTCCATCGCCCTGCGCATCGACAAGCGGATCGTGGTCGGCGTCATCCACGACCCCATGGTCGGCGAGACGTGGACCGTCGAGGAAGGCGGCCCCGTCCTGCTCAACGGCAGCCCGGTCAAGGCCAGCACCCGCGAAAAACTCGAGGAATCCGTGCTCTTCGTCGGCTGTGGAAAAGACGGCAAGGCCCTCGAAACCGGCCTCGAACGCTTCCGCCGGGGGTCGCTGCGCGCGCGCAAGATGCGCATGATGGGATCCGCCGCGCTCGGCATGGCCTACATCGCCTGCGGCCGGCTCGACGCCTACATCGAATCCCGCATCTCCCTCTGGGACATCGCCGCCGGCATGCTCATGCTCGAGGCCGCGGGCGGCAGGGTGGACCTCACGGAAATCCCCGGCAACCCGGACGCCTGGTCCATCGTCGCCAGCAACGGCCGCATCCCCATCGGGGAAATCCTCTGAAAACCAGCCCCATGACCGGCATCGGCTACGACATCCACCGCTTCACCGAAGGCCGGCCGCTGGTCCTCGGCGGCGTCGAAATCCCGCACGACCGCGGACTCGACGGCCACTCCGACGCCGACGTGCTCTCCCACGCCATCGCCGACGCCGTGCTCGGAGCACTCGGCCTGCCCGACATCGGCCACTACTTCCCGCCCGGCGACCCCGCCTGCGCCGGCATCCGCTCGCTCGACATCCTCGCGAAATGCCGCCAACTCGCCGCCGATGCCGGCATGACCCTCGTCAACGTCGATTCCACCCTCATCGCCGAGGCCCCGAAAATCCTCCCCCACCGCGACGCCATGCGCACAAACATCGGCGACGCCCTCGGCATCCCGCCCGCCCGCGTCGGCATCAAGGCCACCACCAACGAAATGCTCGGTGCCATCGGCCGCCGCGAGGGCATCGCCGCCATGGCGGTGGCACAGGTGGGCCGCGCGTGAACCACCCACATCACATGCCCTCATGGACAGATGGGGGTCGTTGTGGCCGCGTTGGGAGAAGAAAAATTTCCCGATTGGAACAATCTTCATCCTTCCCGCCGTATCCGCGCAAGGATGTCACCGCCAAACAACGGGCAGCCCGCGAAAAAACGCGTTGAAACCAGACAGCCATGGTCGGTTTGGCGTCTCTTGGCTGTACTTCCGCTTATCCTCGTCTGTCCTGCCGTGGCATTGTCTCTCTGGGTCATGATCTCCGACATGCTTTGGCCCGTCGATCCGGCGGACAACTCCGCGCACAGGGCCGGGTTTTTATCCCTGACGCTCACGCTGACAGCCTACGGAGGCTGGCTGTTCCTGATGCTGATCGGCCATCTTGTTACGAAACACCCGGATGCGTCAAAATCGAACCGGCCATGAACCGCTACACTGTTTGTCGCTACACTTTTTGTTCATCATTTGGGGATCCCAGCCAACAGCTTCCTGAAATAATCGATCGTCCGGTCCAGTCCGTCGTCCAGCGCCACCTTCGGCTCCCACCCCAGTTCGCCTCCCGCCAGCGAGATGTCCGGCCGCCGCTGCCTCGGATCGTCACCCGGCAGCGGCAGGTGCGTGATCTTCGATTTCCCCCCGATTTTCCCCAACACCCGCTCGGCCAGCTCCAGCATCGTGAATTCCCCGGGATTCCCCAGGTTCACCGGCATCGTCAACGACGGATGCTCCATCAGCCGCACGAAGCCCTCGATCAGGTCGTCCACATGACAAAAGGACCGCGTCTGCGTGCCGTCGCCGTAAATCGTCAGTTCCTCCCCCCGCAGCGCCTGCACGATGAAGTTCGATACCACGCGCCCGTCATCCGGATGCATGCGCGGGCCATACGTGTTGAAAATCCTCGCGATCCGGATGTCCACGCCGTTCTGCCGGTGGTAATCCATGAACAACGTCTCCGCGCAGCGCTTCCCCTCGTCGTAACAGGACCGGATCCCGACCGGATTCACATTTCCCCAGTAGGATTCCCGCTGCGGATGCTCCGCCGGATCCCCGTAAACCTCCGAAGTGCTCGCCTGGAACACCCGCGCCCGCGTCCGCTTCGCCAGGCCCAGGCAGTGGATCGCCCCCATCACCGACGTCTTGATCGTCTTGATCGCATTATACTGGTAATGCGGCGGCGATGCCGGACAAGCCAGGTTGTAGATCCGGTCCACCTCCGCCTTGAACGGATCGATCACATCGTGGCGCATCAGTTCGAAGTCCGCCCGCCCCATCAAATGCGCGATGTTCCGTTTGTTCCCGGTGAAAAAATTATCCAGGCAGATCACCTCGTGCCCGTCCTCGATCAGCCTGTCGCACAAATGGGATCCCAGAAACCCCGCGCCTCCCGTAACCAACACTCGCATCGCCCCATCCAAACGCCCATGCGCGGAAACGGCAAGTCCCGACAGCCCCGTCGCATTTCAAAACCTGCTCCGCCTACCCCGGATCCCGCAGATCCCGCATCGACCACAACACACCCGCCGCCTCAGCGGCGGTCCCCCGCATCCTGCGCGCACCCGTCTGCCGCTTCGGACCGAACCGGTGCCGCGCCGCCTCGAAACACCGCTCCACACACCCCCGGCTCCCGATCACCACGCCCCCGGTGAAATACCGAACCCGCCGCATCAGCATCCCCGCGAATCGCATCTCCGCCGCGAAAACCTCGTCGTCCCCGCCATCAAACGAAGCCACCGCCGCCCCTGCCGCGGCCCCCTCCTCATCCCCCCGCCGCACCGCCACGGCGGACAGCCCCTTCCGCTCCATCGCCTGCCGCAGCAGCAGCCGGTAACGCCCGGAAACCTCACTCCAACGCCCCGGTTCGTCCCCCGCGCCCTCCGAGCAAAGCAGCGCCCGCACCAAACCGCCACGCGCCATTCTCCCCGCCACCGACCTCCCGCCCGCGCCCACCGCCTCGCCGTAGCTGCTCCACCGGTAATCCGCCGGATCATTCGCCATCCCCGCGCGCACCGGATTCAGATCGATGTAAGCCGCCACCGTCCGCGCCGGAATTCCGTTCTCCACGATCACACTCCTGAACCGCTCCTCCCATAGCGTCCCCGTCCGTCCGTGACGACGGTTGAACCACCGGGTGAACCGCTGCAGCAGGTTCTTCATGAATTCGCTCAGATCGTGCATCCGCACCAGATACGGCCCCGCGATCTCCTCCGTCACCCGGATCCGCGAATCCTCCGAGCCATCCGTCGCCGCAAGCGCGTCGTCCAGCGCCTTGAGAACCTCCGCCACCTCGCCCGGCTTGTAGATCCCCACCAGCCGTTTTTTGAACATCCCGCGGTCGAAAGACTCCGCCGCAAGCCCCGCCTCCGGTCGCGGCGGCACCTCCAACAGGAGGTGGAAGTGGTTTCCCATCACGCAATATGCGAGCACCCGGCATCCCGAGAACGCCTCCACCTTGCGCATCAACATCCTGAAATGCTCCTTTTCCTCCCGTTTGAACGCCAGCCTGCGGTCCACCACTCTGGAAATCACATGATACAGCACCGGCGTCGTCCGCGAATCCTTCCACGGAGCCAGCCACCGCCGTGTCCCCACCCGTCTCATCCCGACACCACCCGCGCCAACACCGTCCGTTCCGCACCCGCCCGTCCGGCCAACCTCCGCCGCCGAACGCACCACGTCCGGCTCTTTTCCCTCCCTCTCCCGCAGTCCCGGTCCCATGTCTCGCTCGTTCATGCACCAACCCATGGCCCAGACAGCCCCCCAAGTCAAGTTTTATTTATCTGGAAAATAAAATTGTTTCAATATCTTCATTCCGCTGGTGCCTCGTGCGTTTTCCGGGGAAACCGCAGCATCCACAGTGCGGTGATCATGGTGATGGCTGTGAGGACCGGGAGCATCATCGGGCGCGGCGCGCCGAGGGCGTGGAGGGTCGCGGCGTTTGTGGCGGCCCATATCACCGGGATCGGCAGCAGTATCAAAAACCACCCGGGACGGGCGCACATGAGCAGGACGCCGAGCAGCAGACACAGGGTCGGATCGGGTGCCATTCCGGGATACTCCGCCGCTGCAAAGCCACCCTCCCGCCCCATCGACAGGAGCGGATAACCCAAAAGACCGCAAACCGCGACCATCCCGCCGACGAGACGCGAAACCGCGCGCCCCGGCTCCTGCCGATGCCTTGATAAATACCCCCACGCCAGAACCAGCGGGATTTGCACGAGAAACCCCCAGCCGAAAATCCGGCCGACGGGAGTCAATTCCGCATACAGTTGGAAATGAAACGTCACCGCGCTGGTCAGCAGCGGCACCGCGAGCAGCACCGCGACAATGCGGACGCGCCCGAAGACCGCGAAAGCCAGCGTCGCGACGCCCAGCGCGGCCAACAACGCATGCGCCGGCCACCATGCCTCGAACTGACGCTCGAAAAGCCGGAAGTAAACCTCGTCGGTGAACGAAATGAAATCCGCAACCGAATAGCTGGAAATCCCGTCGATCACAGGTTTTCGATGTGCCGGATCATGCGTTTGCGCGTCTCCTCATCGGGCATGCGCCCGAGACGCGCGGCCATGTTTTCCCTCATGTGATCAACGTTGCTGGTCGCGGGGATCGCACAGGTCACCGCGGGATGCGAGACGATGAATTTCAACAGGAACTCGGCCCATGTGGAGCAGTCGATGTCCGAAGCCCATTCAGGAAGCGGCGTGTTGCGCGACTTGAGCGATTTGATGAGATCGCCGCCGTCGTAGGGGCGGTTGGCGATGACCGCGACGCCCTTCTCCGCCGCGACGGGCAACAGGCGCTCCTCGACCTTGCGATGGGTGATGTTGTAGGTGAGCTGGACGAAATCGAGCGGCTCGTCCCGCATGATCCGCTCTACATCCTCGTGACGCCGCCCGTGCGATGTGGTGATGCCGATGTAGCGGATCTTCCCCTCCTCCTTCATTTCGCGCAGTGTTTCAAGATGCGGACGCCATGCGACCAGGTTGTGGATCTGCATGAGGTCGAAGGTCTCGACACCCCACAGGTCCGCCGACTCCGCCGTTTGCCCGCGGGTTTTGGAGCCGTCCTCCGTCCAGATTTTCTCCGCCGAGAAGAGCGTGTCGGGGACGCCGGTTTTCCGCAGGGCGTGCCCGACGACCTCGCGCGCCGAGCCATACATCGGCGAATTATCGACCATGCCTCCTCCATTCTCGAAAAAGGCCTTCATCACCTCCGCGCGGCGGTCGCGGAGCACCTCGTCGCTTCCGACATTGAAGGTCCTCCAGGTGCCCATGCCGATGACCGGGATCTCCTCGCCGGAGGAGGGAATCGCCTTCATCATCCCCCGTGGTGTGTCGGCGGTGCCGGCGTGGGGGATCAATGCCAGCGACCCGGCTCCCGCGCCGATGAGCTTGAGTGATTTTCTGCGTGTGATTTTCATGTATTTTGTGGGGTTGCGTTCGATTCCCGCCAGGCGTCCACATACCGGCGGAAAAGCGTGAAGGTGGTCAGGATCATGATGAAACAGGCCAGCACGAAGATCTTGTTGATGAACCAGTTGGTGCGCCAGATCGTCCACTCCGGATCGGGACCGCTCAAAAACCGGGTGAACAACGTGAGGATGATCACGATTTCAATCACGGACATCCAGATCGCCACCCGCGGTGTGTATGTCCTCCACGAGAGCAGGAGCCACGCCAGCCAGACATGGAACACCGGCCACAAATCCCAGAAAACGTGCCTGGTGAGCGGCAGTCCGTAAAACGCCGCGTAGGTGATCGGGAAGATGTATTTGATGACCAACGTCCAAGCCGAGAGGATGATGAGGAAATGGGCGAGGAATGCTAGCCAGCCACCGCATGACCGCCGGGCCGGGTCATGGTTGCCGCCTGAAGAATCAAACATCTTGATGATGATCATCGCATTTTTGTCTCCAAAGGTCAAACCGCCGCGACCGAATGATCGCACTTCTGCATTTTCAAATCTAAATGCAGCTTGTGAAACATCATTACCGCAGGGACACGGCATTGATTCGGCACAAATCATTTGCGCCGGGGCAGGGCATTGATTCGCCAAGCGTGTGTGATGTGGAGGGGGGAGGGGAATGGTCGGGGTGGCGGGATTCGAACCCACGGCCTCCTCGTCCCGAACGAGGCGCGCTACCAGACTGCGCCACACCCCGGATTGATGGTTCGCGTCAGGCCGGATTTATCCGCTCACAGGCTCTGTCGGGCAAGGAAAAACCCGCGGAAATCCCGAACTTTTCCTTCTCCTCTGCAGTCACTCGTTACCCATTTGAACCGCTTTTCCGACTGTTGCTGCCGCACGCCGCGAACCGCAGCATTCGGGGCTTGCGGATGTCCCGCAGTCGGTTCATAGGAGCGGCGTTGAGGCGTGACCTGATAACGAACCCGGCATGGCGGGAGGAGGATCTGGGAATCCCATTGCCGGATTCCCCTCATGCATGCGCCATGTGCCTGCCGACGTGGGATTCCGTGCTGGGCTATGAAGAAGGTCGGGAAAAAGTGATGAAGCGCCTGCGTACCGGTTATCCCAGGTTTTTCAAGCACCCCGCCGTCGAGCGCCTCTTCGAAAAAGCGCGCGACGAGGTGGCGGGCGATGGCGAGGACGTGCTGGTCCTGCCAACACGTGCCTCGGTGCTGCGTGCACATCGATGGATCGAGCGGCGGGCCGAAGCCGCGATCCGGATCACCAGCTTCCACGGCCTCCAGGTGCTCGTTTTCCCGGAAAAAGCCCGGCAGGCGGCCAATGACTATTGGCGTTTCACTGGTGAGATCGTCAGCAGCCGACAGGCTCAGGACCTGCTGGAATCCGCATTGCGCGAAGGCTCCAAGTCGCACTTGATCGCCCGCTCGATGTCGAAAATAACCGGTGCCGCCGAAGACGAAACCTTCATCTTTTCCAGCGGCATGTCCGCAGTTACAGCGGTCATTCGTGCGCTGCCGGGCGTCCGCGAGGGTCGGAAGACGCTGCAGATTGAATTTCCATACGTCGATTGCCTCAAAGTCCAGGAACGCTTCGGCAACGGAGTGGTTTACCTGAACGAGGCGGAGGGTGAATCCTTTGACGAGGCACTTCGACGAATCCGCACGGGCGAGTTCGCGGGTGTCTTCACCGAAGTTCCCGGCAACCCGCTTCTCCGCACGGCGGATCTCGGGCGGATCTCGGACGCCTGCCGGTTCAGCGGCACGCCGCTGATAATCGACGATTCATCCTCCGGGCCGGCAAATGTGGACGCGTTGAAATACGCCGACGCCTGCACAAGCAGCCTCACCAAGTGGGTCTCCGGCGCGGGCGACGTAATGGCCGGCGCGGTCTCGCTGGCCGCGGATTCTCCGCATGCAGGGGCGCTGCGTGAGGCCCTGGCCGAAGACTCCGCCGAATGCGCCCCGCTTTACATCGGCGACGCCGAGGTGCTGCTCTCCAATCTCAAGGGTTACCGCAAACGCATGGGGGCGATCAACGGGAATGGTCTTGAATTGGCCGGATGGCTGGCCACGCACCCTGCCGTGGCGAAGGTATTCCATCCGTCGCTTGACACTCACGCGGCCTATGACGCCGCCCGCCGTCCCCAGGGTGGGTACGGCGGCTTGATTTCCTTCACACTCAAAGCTCCGAAGAAAACCCCGAGGGTCTATGACGCGCTGCGATTCAGCAAGGGTCCCAGCTTTGGGACGGATTTCACCTTGGTATGCCCATACACCCTGCTAGCCCACTATGACGAACTTGAGTGGGCGGAAGGCTGTGGAGTGTCCGCAAACCTCCTTCGCGTCTCATGCGGCCTCGAACCGAGCGAAGAAATCATCAGCCGTTTCGCCGAGGCGTTCGAACTTGCGTGACCGTCACGAATTCTCTTCACCGTCCATCAGGCGAGCCGCAATTTCCCTGACTTCAGCAGCGGGTATTGCGAAACTTTCCGCCCGGTTCGCCCGCGCGATGTTCATCCCGACGCAGCGGCCGTCCAGATCCAGGAGCGGCCCGCCGACGGTGCTGCGGTTGCTCAGGATATCGTGCTGAATCACGCGCGGGAAGCCGCTCCGGCGTTTGGAGAACGCGCCGCTCATCATGTCGTTGCGCGTCATCATCTGCTCGGCGAAAAGCTCTTCCCGAGCGATCAATGGTACTTCCACATCATGCTCCCCGTCGTCGCGCAGATAACGAAGTTGGATCGATTCTCCGGCCGAACGCTCGCCCATCGCCTCGATGATGTCCTCGGGAATGCCCACCACCATGCCGTCGATGGCGACCAGGATGTCTCCCTTCTCCAGCCCGGCGCGCTCCGCGCCACTGCCTTCCACCACTTCCTCGACACGGACGCCGTCGTCCGTCACCTCCATCACCAGGCCCAGCACGGCACCACCCGCTGCGGGAATCTCCCGCGCGTTCGCGCTGATCACACCGCCCAATGCCCGCCTGGCAAGACGGGAAGTCGCGCCGTTCGCAACCACCCATGTGCCGTGTTGCAGGTCGCCCGCATCTTCATCGATATACTCGACGGGCACCAGATCATCCGCATCGACGCGCAGCAGTGCGACGTCCCACACCGGATCCACCGCCACGATCTCGACTTCGTCAAAGGCCTGACGGTCAACCCGCACGGTGAGTCCGGTTTTTCCCTCGATCTCGCTTGCCTTCGTAAGGATTGCGCCGTCCGACGAAACCACCATGCCGTAGGCAAGCTGGGTGCGGCCCTGTTCGATCACAGCGCTCGATGTCTGCAAGACCTGACGCGGAGTATCGAACGCTGCGACCACCTCCGCACCCGTGGTGCGAAATGCCGATTCCAAGCTTTGCTGTGCGGATGACAAGGATGCCAGCCCGATCAGTGTGGCAAATGATAAAAGGATGGATCGCTCAGCGCTCATCGAGTCGGAATTCAAGGGTTTCGTGTTCACCGGATTCACGGCGGATTTCCATCGTAATCCTCTGGCCCGCCGCCATTTCATCAAGAATTTTGCGGAGCGTGTCGCGATCCGGCACCTCGTTGCCATTGATCGTGAGAATCACGTCACCCACTTCCAGACCCGCCTTTGCCGCCGGCCCCCTGTTGGCAAGCCGTTGGATTTCCAATCCGCCATCCCCCGCCTCACCGACCAACCCGAGAAAGCCGGTGCCCGGGCTGGGCATTTGGGCGAATGGCCCGCTACCGACGAATTCGCCATTCTTCATCGCGTCCCAGTACCTCAGGAACTCGCGCATGGGCACGTGCATGTTTTCCGGGAGTCGCTGGCCAACCCGCGAGTGGATCGCCACCAACCTTCCCTCCAAATCAAACAAGGGTCCTCCGGAATCGCCACCGATCAACATGCAGTCCGATTGGTAGGTCGATTGCGCGATCCTTACCACGCGCCCGAGGCGAACCACCGGCCCGCGATCCTCTGCAAAACCACCCGAGTGACCCAGCGAAAACACCCAGTCGCCGAGCCGCGTGCGGTCTTCGCTGTCGTATTCGACATAGGGAAACGGCCCCTCGCCCAGAAGACGGATCATCGCCGCATCCGAGGAGGCCACCAGCCCGAGGGATACCGCGTCGTGCCGGGTGCCGTCCTCCATCACAACGGTGAGATCCAGGTCCACGCCCGTGCTCACGTGTGCCGCAGTCAGCACCAGTCCGTCCTCGGATACGATCACGCCCGTGCCGCTGCCCTTCTCCAGCTCGATGGCTACGGTCGCCGCGCGAGCCGCCGGCAGGTTGCGGTGCAGCAGGCTCTGGATCACCTCAAGATCGCCGCGACCCTCGGGAGCCGGCTTGTCATTAATGAACGGCCGCGCCATGGCGGCCGTCCCAAATGCGGCGAAAATGGCGACCATCACAATTAAGCTGTTTTTCATATCCAATGGAAGTATAGGGCGGTCACTTGTAATACGCAACGCGGCATTCAGGACTCTCAAAAAAACCTCGGATTTTCCGGTGCCTGCGCGCGTTGCCTGGCTGGCGGCACCTTCGCACTCAAATAGGAAATCACCGCACCCACTCCCGCCGCATGACGCCCGCCCAGCCGTGGCTCGACGACGATTTCGGGGAAATGGTAACTCGCGTTCCGCCTCCGCCACCACCATGCCGTTGGGAGAACCACGGTGGCGAATCCACCGACCGCCATCCATGGCAGCCATTTGTCCGGCACTGGCATCCGCACATCCTGGGCAATAGGATCCTCCGCAACCGGAGGTGGGGAAACCCGTTTCTCCACAGCTGGCAGTGTCTCCGCAAGCATCCTTTCCATCCAGTATAGCCGAATCGACATCTGTACGAGGAAAGCATCCAATTGATCTTCCACATCAGCACGGGCGGAAGCCTGCGTTACGGAGCTTTGCAGCGCGCGCCGCTGTTCCGCCTCGGCGACACGCCCAGCCAGATGGGCTGGCAGATACATTGCGGCCCGCTGCGGATCAGCAAGCGGATACACGACCACAGCCGCATCCTTCTTCTCAAAAAAACCGCCGAACTCATCTTGCTCCTGCATCTGCCACTCCGCGTCCACCACATACACGTAGAGGTCGATCATCGAATCATCCGCATGATACCGCAAAAATTCCAGCCACTCCCCAGCCGCCGTCGGCGAAAGCAACTCCCCGGCATCCACCAGATAATCCTCTGATGGTCTGCCGGAAACCGTCACCACATCAATGGCCGCGCCATCCTCATCCGCCCGAAACAGATCCGAGGACTCATCGTCCGGGCCTGTTTTCCCTCCAACAGCACCATCCTGAACCACCGCCGCATCGGGTGACCAACCCGCCCAGCGTCCCGCACCGGCGTCCGCGATCATCGTGGCTCCCAGCAACAGGGCCACCCACAACGCGCGCTTCCCGGGTTTGATTGTCATCATCTCTTTGCCTCCGTTCCGCCCTTCCCTGCGATTACCGCCGATTCGCCACAACTGTCGATCCGGATCCTACCCGCGGCGTCCGGCGTCTTGGCCAATGGCCGCACTTTCCGCATGAACCGCCCGAGGTTCCGCCGCGCCTGCCCGCTGCGACGGCGCAACAATGCGTCAAGCTGATCGATCACACGGACCACCCCCTCGCAATACCGTCCTTCCAGCCACCATGCGTGCGCGCGGGCCAGGCAGTCGAATGTGTCGCGCTGGCTCAGATATGGGTCCAGCATGTATCCGAAGCTGATGGACGCCGCCTTCGCCGCCGGATCCAGCACCAGCAGGATTCCCGCCGCGTTCGATTGCTCCTCCGCCACATCCTCGAACGCCGCGTGGTTCAGCAGCCAGAAGCCGAACTGCCGCAAGTGCGCGCTTCCGCCGCCCGACCCCGTGTAAACCGCCGCGAACAACTGGGGAAACCGCCGCCCGAACCGGTCCAGCCGGGCCATCACCCGCTTGCGCTCGCTGCCGCGGAACAGCCCGGTTCCATCCGTCAGCCTGCGCAGCGTCAGTTCACCGTCACCGAATCGCTTTTCCGCGTCCGCCAATGTGAATCCGCAATGCGGACAAGCCGCTGCCGCACGATGAATCTGCTGCACGCAACGCGGACACCTCATGCCACGTTCCAATAACTACGGCATCCTTAATAATCAACACAATTGTCACGCCTCACACCGCAACAATGATTTTTCACGCGCAACAACAATTTTCCCGGAATTTCATACCGAGCCGGATGCAGCGCCCACGTAGGCGCGATTGTGAAATCGCGACCCAACAGGCAATCTTCCAGGAAGGTTATTATTGACAGCCACGCAGGTGAAATTCTGAAATCGTTACCCGACAAGTAATCTTCCAGGAATATTATTATTGACGCATGATTTTCGTATTCGCCTGGTGGTCAGCGGTTTGCAATTTTCACGCCCTGACCAGCGGGAGCTTTGGAAACGGCTTGCCGAGGATTGGGCGGACGTCGGGCACGCGGAGCCAGTCTTCGAGCAGGCTGGCGTAAACACTGCGGAAATCGACCGTGTGGGTGATGTCCCCGGCGTCGAGATCCGCGAGCGACGGGTGGGTGCCGTGCAGGCCCGGGTTCGCGGCCGGGCCGACGACGAACATGCAGGACGCCTTGCCGTGATCGGTGCCCGCGCTGGCGTTTTCCGCGACGCGGCGGCCGAATTCCGAAAACGTCATCACCACCACGCGCTTGTCGTTGCCCTGCTCGCGAAGGTCGGTAAAGAACGACTTCAGCGCGCCGTCCAACTGGCCGAGCAGGCGGTCGTGCGAATTGTTCTGGTTGTTGTGCGTGTCGAAGCCGCCGTGGCTCACGTAGTAAACGCGCGTGGGCATGCCGCCGGCGATCATGCGCGAGACGAGGTTGAGGTTGCGGGCGACGGGCGTGCTGTCGTAGCGCACGCGGGTGCGGTGGCGGCCGGCGAGTTCGAGGATCTTGCGCGAGCTAACGCGGGCGTCGAGCGCGACGCGTTCGAGGAATTCGAGGTTCGACTCGCCCGCGATCACGCCCGGTTCGCAGCCGGCCGGCATGGCGATGGAAGCGCCATCGACCGGCGCGGCGTCGCACAGCCGGGCCTCCGGCTGGTTGAGCGCGTTGAAAAAGCCGGCGGCCATGTCTTCGTCCCCGCCGCCGTGGAGCCAGCGGTAGAGTTCCGGCGTGCTGATGGAGACGCCCGGATTGCGCCTGGCACCGAAACTCTGCGGCTGGGAGCGGTTGAAGCTGATGCCGATCGCCGGGTCGTCGCCCTGGCACGCGTTGTCGAAGTAGCGCCCGAGCCAGCCGGTGTTCGAGCGGTTTTCCGGGTCGGCGGTTTCCCAGATTGAGGTCGAAACGAAATGGGAGCGGTTCGGGTTCGGGTAGCCGACTCCCTGAATGATGCCCGCCCCGCCCTCCTTGAGCTGCGCGCCGAGCCAGGGCATCGCCCGGTTCAGGCCGAGCTGGTCGTCGAGTCGGATGAGATCCTTTTGCTTTTTGGCAATCCGAGGGCGGGCGCGGTGGTATACGTCGTCCTGGAACGGCACCAGCGTGTTGAGCCCGTCGTTTCCACCGGCGAGCTGGAGCACGACGAGGATGGTGTCCTCGCGTCCGGTGGCACCCTGCACGGCGAGGTCTTTCGAGGCATCGTGCAGGCTGGCGAACGTGCGGTCGATGAACATCGGCAGCGTCCAGGTGGCGGATGCGCCGAGCATGGTGGCGCGCAGGAATTCACGGCGGGTTTTCATGGCATTTGGTATCCGGGGGTTCGGTCAGCAGAGCTGGTAGTAGGGCGTACTGAGCATGAGATGACAGAGGCCGCCGATCTCTTCGTTGTCGGGTATGCCGCCCTGACTCGCCTCGGCAAACTCGACGAATGCCTCGCGGGCGCGGGCCGGTGCCCGCTCAAGCCCGAAGCGGCGCATCAGCAAATCGACGAGCGCCTGAGGATCTCCGCGTGAGTCACGCGGCACGAGCGAGCGGTAATCCGGGCCGTTCCAGCGGCGGGCGCTGCGGCGGGGGTTGGCCGCCATGCCTCCGGCGCGCCGCACGCCCGGTGCGGCGAGCGAACGGGCGGTCTCCTCGGTCCCGGTGGCGATGAATCCGGCGAGGTTGTACCGGGCAAGCAGGGTGTGGGTGTTGATCCACGCCTTGCCGTGGTCCCACCCGGCGACGTTCGGCGGGGCGAAGAGCACCTGGCCGAGTTGTTGTTGCGCGGCGGGCAGGAATCCGGGCGGCGGATCGTCCACTTCGAGTTCGTGCAGCAGTTGCACGATGAATTGCACGGGCGACTTGATCTGGTTCCCCATGACCTCCGGCTTGTAGAACTCCCGGCTCAGGAAAATCTCCCGCAACAGCGGGCCGACGCGGTGGTCGTTCGCACGCAGCACTTCCGCCATGGCATCGACCGCGGATTCCGGCGGATGCTCGCAAGCGAAGAACTCCCACAACTTACGGGCCAGCAGTCGCGAGGGTTCGGGGCGCTGGAAAACCAGGTCCACGATGTCCGGACCGTCGAAGCGGCCGGTTTTCCCAAACACGGTTTTCCGTCCGTCGTCCCACTGGCGTCTCAGGTGTCTGGCACGAGCCTCCGCGCGGTCCAGCCGGTATCCGGTGAAGGCGCGCGCGGCCTCGCGGACGTCGTCCTCGATGTAGTTGCCCTCGCCGAGTGTGAAGAGTTCGAAGAGTTCGCGCGCGAAATTCTCGTTCGGCCGCCCGCGCCGTGAGTTCTGAACGTCGAGAAAAATCATCATCGCCGGGTCCGTTACGACCGCGCGCGTCAGTTCGTGAAAGCTGCCGAACGCGTGGTCGCGGAACATCCCGTTCTGCAGGAACATGAAATACGGCTCGCGGACCTTTTGCAGGGAGGTCGCGAAATGATCGTGCCAGAACAACGTCATTTTCTCCCGCAACGGCGCGCGGGTGGCGAGCATGCGGAGCATCCAGCCGCGCTGCATTTCCGCGTGGTTGCGCGTGGATTCCCGCCGGATTTCCCGGAACTGCGCCTGGCGGGCCGCCGCGATTTCCGCTGCGGCGGTTTCGTCCGCCGGATCGAGGGCGCGTTGCGCGTCGCGGAGTTCGCGCCGCCGTCCGGCATGAGCCAGCTCGCGTTCGCGGTGAAATGCGGGGTCCGCCCATGCGGGTGCGGGGAATGCCCCGTCGGGATCGGACGCGTCGAGAAGATGATCGACCGCCCCCTCCCTGCCGAGCGCGTGCAGCCGGTCGATCCGGCCCGGATTGCCGCCGAAACCCGCGCGGCGCATCAAATGCGCGGCTTCGGCACGGGTCCACGATCCGGTGGCTTTCGGGAGCATGATCTATGAAACTCCAGATGACGCCCGGGGTCGCGGGAAAAAAACGCACCCTGTGAATCTTTCTACTGCGCGGACGGCTGATACTCTTCCCCAACCAGGAAACCGCGCGCCTCACCCGCGAGGAAAAGCGAACCGGCGATCAGCACACGGTGGCCCGTGGCCCGGGCCGCCGCGAAGGCCTCGCCAAACGACGCGTGACATTCATGCGCGGGCGCGCCCGCGGGCAGGCATGCCGCCAGTTCATCCGTCGGCAGCGCGCGCGGGGTATCGACCGGGCACAGGAAAATCCGCCCGGCCAGCGGGGCGAGTTGCTCCAGGATCCCGGATACGTCCTTCGCCGCCACCGCGCTGAAGACAAGCGCCGCTTTTTCATCTGGATAGGCTTCCTCCCATGTGCGCGCCAGCGCTTGCGCAGCCTGCACATTATGCGCGCCGTCGAGGATCACGCGCCCACCGTCGAACCGCTCGAAACGCGCCGGCCAATCGACATTTCCCAAGCCATGCCTCACAATATCCGGTGATAGCCGCGCGCCCGCCAGATGCAGCGCCTGCACGGCGAGCGCGGCATTCCAGCGCTGGCACGCGCCTGCCAGTGCGACGTGATACCCGCGCAATGGCGCGGCGATGAATTCCAGCGGGCAGCGGCGTTCGTTGGCCTCACGCTCGATCACCCCGGCCGCGGCCGGCTCCTGCGGGGCGGATACGCATGGCTTTCCCGGCACCAGGATACCCGCTTTCTCCGCCGCGATTTTCTCCAGAGTGTCGCCGAGCCACTGCGTGTGATCGAGGCCTACCGGCGTGATCACGCACACGTCGGCCTCCACCGCGGTCGTCGCGTCGAGACGCCCTCCCATGCCGGTTTCCAGAATGATCAATTCACATTCGCACTCGCGGAACCAGCGCATTGCAAGCGCCAACGTGATCTCGAAAAATGTCGGGTGCGGATCCAGCCCGGCACAAATTTCGCGCAGCTTGGCGAGGCGTTCCGCACATGCCGCTTCGGGAATCTTAATGCCGCAAACGCGGATCCGCTCGCGATAGTCGATCAGGTGGGGCGAGGTGAAAAGCCCGGTCCGCATGCCGGCGGCACGGGCCACCGCATCAATCATCGCGCAGGTGCTGCCCTTGCCATTCGTGCCGGCCACGTGGATCACCCTCACCCCGGCGGCCGGATGGGCGAGCGCATGGGTAAGCAGGCGACGAGGCCCCTCCAGTCCGAGCTTGATGCCGAACATCTGGGTAGAGAACAACCAGTCGATCGCCTGCCGGTATTGATGGACTTCCGCCATGACTCAGGCGGCAGATTTCCCGTCGACAAGATCAACCAGATCTTGAACCCGGTTTTTCACAGCCTCGGCCATCGAAATTTCACCATCCTCACGCAGAAGATCGCAGTAATGGAACGCGACCTCTTCCAGATCCGCAAGCGACTCTTCGCCCAGCATCTCGTACGCGTGGAGGGCCTTTTCCAGGTGCCTGCGGGCGGCGGTGCGATCACCGGTCATGGATAGGGCGATGCCGAGATCACGATTCGATTGCGCTGTATCGGGATGGTTGTCGCCGAAAAGCGCGGCGCGAGCTTTCAACGCGATGGCGTGCATGTTGCAGGCCGGCTCGTGATGCCCGGCCACCTGATAGAGCGCGCCGAGGTTCGAGGCCACCGTGGCGGTCTCTTCGTCGCCCTCGCCCAGTTCGGAGTGAAGGATTTCCATGGCTTTGAGGAAAGCCGTCTCCGCCGCGTCGAATTCCCCGGCGTTCTGTTTCAAGAAGCCGAAGTTGTTCGCCATCGCGGCGACGTCCAGCGGCGAGGGAGGATCGTTCCGCTCGAAACACTCGATGGAGTGTTCCCATTGGCTCGCGGCCATATCCGCCTCGCCGAGATCCACGTAGGCCGCGCCAAGGCCGGCATGCAGGCGGCCCAGTTGGATCAGGCAATCGTCACGCGCTTCGAGTTTCCCGATGGCCGCGAGATAGTCCTCGCAAGCTCGCCGGTTGTCCCCGGTCTGGCGCAACAGATCCGCGCGGATTTCGAGAGCCTCGGCGTGCGCGGCCAAGTCTCCGGGCGAGCCCCCGAGATTCGACTCGCACATCCGGATGGATTCGGTGACAGCATCGATCGCCTCGGACCACCGTCCTTCGGTGGCATGACCGTCTGTCTTTTCTTTCAACGCTTGGAGAGACATCTGGGTTCTTGTGTCCATGACCTGATTGTAAAATGATCCGCAATACCCGCCGTTTCAGCGGTCATGGGAAGATTCTATCATCGTTTCACCGGCGGATAGCAATTGCAAAATCCCGTCTCTGCCCGGAGGCAGCCTGCCGAGGGCCTCGCGCAACGCGCCCTCCGCTTGGCCCGGATGGCTGGAAATGCCCAACTGACGCGCGATCTCGGCCTCATAAAAGCGCATCGCCCGCAGTGTGGGCGGCTTTTTTTCCAAATGGTCGAGCCCGCGACCGAGCAGGTCGTAAATCCCGGGTTCCGGGTGCCCCGGCTCCACCACCGCCTCGGCGAGGCGGCAGAAATAACCGGCCATCCGTGTTGCGGGCCATGATTTCCGCAACGCGTCACGACAGTTCCGCAACTGCACCTCGCGCAGCGTGTCCAACGACCCGCGACGCGCCCGCGCCACCGAGATCTCGCCGGTGAAAAACAAATCGATTTTCCCCGCGAACGCGCTCTTGGGCCGCCGCGCGCCGCGCGCCACGGTCTTCAGCAATCCGGCGTCTTCCGTGAACCAATGCGCGATCAGGCTGGTGTCGGTCAGCTTTGTCAGGCGTACCACAATGCCACAGGTCGTGATCACGTCCCTACCATCGCCCCCGGAAACCGATTTACGAATCAAAAATCGCCGCACCGGGAGCGGATGCGGACATTTGGTTGCCGCCCGGCGACCAGCGACTCCGGGATTGCATTGCCCCCGATTTTCCGGTGCATTTGTGCGGACGCAACCGATTAACGTCCGACAACGGCATGAACACCCCATCCATTTCCCCGTCGATCTACATCCGCCTCTCCATCATGATGTTCCTCCAATTCTTCATCTGGGGAGGCTTTTTCGTCACGATGGGCAGCTATTTGCTCAACCTCTTCCAGGGAGAGGAAAACATCAATCTCATCATCGGCCAGTCATACGCCACGCACAACTGGGCGGCGATCATCGCGCCGTTGTTCGTGGGCCTGGTGGCCGACCGTTTCATGAATGCCGAGCGGGTGAACGGCATCTGCCACCTCGTGGGGGGCGGTCTGTTGTGGTATGCGTCCACCATCACCGAGCCCGGAGCCTTCATCTGGGCGATGTTCTTCTACTTCCTCTTCTACATGCCCACGCTGGCGCTTGTAAACGCGATTTCCTTCTCGAACATCGCGGTGCCCGAAAAGACTTTCCCGGCAATCCGGGTCTGGGGCACGGTCGGCTGGATTGTCGCGGGATTCGTGGTCGCGCAGACCGTGCTCGGGCTGATCGACCTGCCCTTGTTGCATCTCTTGAGCGGACAGGAGAATGTGGCCTCAACGGCGATACCCATGAAGATGTGTGCGATCGTTTCGCTGGTTTACGGCATCTACAGCTTCACGCTGCCGCCCGCACCACCCGAAGCGAAAGGCCAGCCGCTTGATTTCAAGAAAATCATGGGCTTCGACGCCATCAGCCTGCTGCGGAAGCCATCGTTCGCCGTATTCGCCGCCAGCTCATTCCTGGTGTGCATCCCGCTGGCGTTTTATTACGCCCGGACGAACGACTTCATCGCCGCCATGAGGTTCGGCGACCAATCCGCCGCGTTCATGACGATCGGGCAGATCTCGGAAGTCGTCTTCATGCTCCTGGTGCCGTTCTTCCTGCTGCGGTTCGGGGTCAAGTGGATGTTGCTGATCGGCATGCTGGCGTGGACGCTGCGCTACGTCTTGTTCGCCACGTTCCCCGAGTCCGCCGCCATGTTGTTGTTCGGAGTGGCGCTGCACGGCATTTGCTACGACTTTTTCTTCGTCACCGGGCAGCTTTACACCGACCGGGTGGCACCCAGGAAAATCCGCGCCAGCGCCCAGGCCCTGATCGGTCTTCTGACCTACGGAGCCGGCATGCTGGTGGGCAACTACGTGCTCGGATGGTGGGGCGACAGCATCAGCCTGGACGGCTCCACCCGCGAAGGCTGGTCGGAGGGTGCGATGGCCTTCTGGATGATGCCGGCCATCTTCGCGCTGGTGGTCGCGGTGCTGTTCGCAATCGCCTTCCGCGACAGCAAGGTGGACGAAAAGGTGGCCGAAGATGCCGCCGCCGACGAGCCATGATGGGAATAGCATGTTCCGGGCGCACCGCTCGAAGCATCGATTTCACTCCGATTTCACACCGCCTTCATCATCCCTTCACATTCGCGTGAATGATGGCGGGCATGAAGACGACCTTCATCGCCCTCGCCATCATCGCCCCGCTCGCCACCGCCTTCGCGGAACCCGACGGCCGGATCACCCTGCCATACTCGCAGTTCGCCCGCCTCACGGCGGAACCCGCACCGCCGCCCCCGCCACAACCGCCGGTGAAATCCGCGCTCACCCGCGCCGACTACCACATCACCATCGGCGGCGACGGCCGCGCGCTCGTCCGCGTCGATTGGCAGGCGGAGAATTTCTCCGACGCCTGGGCATGGGTCGCCGTCGCCCCGCTCGATCTCGCCATCGAGCCGGATCCCGAGTCCACGCTGGTCTCCGATCAGGGTGAGATCCGGCTGATGATGGAAACCCCCGGCATCCACCGCGCCTCCGCCACCTTCCCCGCCGCTTCGGGCTTCGGCGTGGCGGCGGAGTTCCCCGTGGTCCCGGCCACTTTCACCAGCATCCGCATCGAGGGCACGGCACCAGCCGACAACTGGCGCATCGACGGCGCTTCGGCCATCGTCGATGGCGACGGGCGGGTCCGGCACCTGTTGCCCGCCACAATCCACGAAGTCGTCGTGCGCCGGGAGGAGGCGCGACCCGATCCGCAACAACCGGATGCCTGGACCGTCACCGCCGAAGCATGGGTTGAATACGACGCCGGATGGCTCGACCACCACGTCCGCCTCGCCGCCGCCCCCGAAGGCGGGGACGGCTCGGTCATGCGGCTCGATTTCCCGGAAATGCCGTCGCGAATCGAACTGACCGCCGACGGACTCGCCCACCAGCAACAAACCCCGGACGGCTTCCTCCTCCAATGGGAATCGCGATCCGCCCGCGAAAGAACCCTCACCCTGCGCTACCGCGTCCAGGTCGATGGCGATCATTCCGAGTGGCTGCCGCGTTTGCCGGAGGCATCCGGAACCACCGTCGTCCTCGCGATACCGCAAGGCGCGGAGATCGCCGGTGAGGGATGGCTGCCCGATCCCTCCCCCGCCCGCATGCCGGCATGGCTGCGCGAAAAGGCACACTCGCAACCCGTCCTGCTCCAATCCGGAGAACCCGCCGCCGCCAGCGTCACATGGCTGCCCCGCGTCGAGACCGATGCCATGACCATCGGCAAGGCCGCGATTTCCACCCGTGTCGTCGCCGATGGCTCGCAGCTCACCGAGGCGGTCTATCGGATCAACCACACCGCCGCCGGCTCCGCGCGGTGGTCGCTGCCGGAAAACATGGACCTGCTCGAAGCACGGGTCTCCGGCGAGCGCGCCACGCCCGTTGACCGCGGCGACGCCCTCGAATTCACCTTGCCGCCACCCGCCGGCGATGGAAGCCCCACCGAGGTCGAATTCTCCTACACCGGCAGCGGGCAGGCGCTCGACC
>SLAV01000386.1 GCA_007126655.1 Haloferula sp.
GGTGGATCACGGCGGGGTCGATGCGGGCGTGGCCGCCGAACGCGGCGGAGTCGGTGTCGAGGACGAGTTTCCGGGCGTGGCCGCCGGGCGAGGGGACTTCGAATCCGGGATATGATCCGTCCACCGAGAAGTTGCACACGAAGAGGAGTCCGGCGCGCTCGAAGCAGAGCACCTTGCGCCCGTGGTCGATCCACAGGCATTCGGCGGGCGGCGCGGCGAGGAGCGCGGCGGATTTTGCGAGGGCGAGCATTTCGCGGTCGAAGTCGGCGAGCCAGTGGTATTTGAGGTCGGGATTGTCCACGAGTGACCACTGGCGGCGGCAGTAGTGATAGGACCAGCCGTTTCCCTCGCGGGGGAAATCGAGCCATTCGGGGTGGCCGAATTCATTGCCCATGAAGTTGAGCCAACCCTCGCCGCCGACGGCGAGGGTGACGAGGCGGATCATTTTGTGCAGGGCGATGCCGCGTTCGACGACCGGGTGACCGTCGCTTTTGGCCATGTGCCAGTACATTTCCTGGTCCATGAGCCGGAAGGCGATGGTCTTGTCGCCGACGAGCGCCTGGTCGTGGCTTTCGGCGTAGGCGATGGTGGCTTCGCCGGCGCGGCGGTTGCCGAGGGTGCCCCAGAGTTCGTCGAGGTTCCAGTCCTCGTCGCGGCTGTGTTTGAGGAGCTTGATCCAGTAATCGGGTATACCCATGGCGAGGCGGTGGGTGAAGCCGATGCCGCCTTCGGCGACGGGGCGGCAGAGGCCGGGCATGCCGGACATGTCCTCGGCGACCAGGATGACACCGGGTTTCAGTTCGCGGGCCAGGGTGGAGGCGAGCTGGAGGTAGAGGATGGCGTCGCCGTCCGCGTCGGGGCCGAAGTAATCGTCGTAGCCGCCGAAGGCGCGGTTGCCGCGCGAGTGGTAGAGCATGGAGGTGACGCCGTCGAAACGGAAGCCGTCGAAACGGAATTCCTCGAGCCAGTAACGGACGTTCGAGAGGAGGAACTGGCGGACCTCCGGGCCGCCGTAGTCGAAGCATTTGGAGTCCCAGTCCGGGTGTTCGCCGCGTTCGCCGGGGTGGAAGTAGAGTGCTCCCGAGCCGTCGAAGTCGTTGAGGCCTTCGGCCATGTTCTTGACGGCGTGGGAATGCACGATGTCGAGCAGCACGGCGATGCCGAGTCCGTGGGCGGTATCGACGAGGTATTTCAGATCCTCGGGAGTGCCGAAGCGGGAACAGGGGGCGAAGAACGACGAGACATGATAGCCGAAGGACCCGTAATAAGGATGCTCCTGCACGGCCATGAGCTGGACGGTGTTGTAGCCGGCGCGGGCGACGCGGGGCAGGATATCGTCGGCGAATTCGCGGTAGGTGTGCACGCGGGGTTCCTCGCCGGCCATGCCGGTGTGCGATTCGTAGATGAGGGGGGAGTCGATGGAGGCGGGGTCGAAGTCATGCCGCCAGGCGTATGTGTCGGGCGGACTCCAGATCTGGCCGGAGTAATCGTGCGTCACGGGATCCTGCACGGCGCGGCGGATGCATGCGGGGATGCGGTCGCGCCGCGAATCGTCCGCGCCGTGGATGTGGAGCTTCACCAGCTCTCCGTGCCGCAGGGCATTGCCCGGGAGCGAGGTTTCCCAAACTCCGGAGGAACCGGGAGCGAGCGGGTGGGCTTCGCGGTTCCAGTCATTGAAGTCGCCGATAAGAGACACGGCCTTGGCACCGGGCGCCCATTCGCGGACGATCCAGCGGTCTTCCCGTGTTTTGTGGTGGATTCCGGTGTGTTTATGCCCGCTGGCATAGGCCGACAGCGAGCCATGATTGCGGACGATGCCGGATGCCGCTTTTTCGAAATACCGCATCCGCCCGAGAATCGCCCCGGCCTGCGGTTCGAGCCACGGATCATCCTGGACCAGCTTGGGAAGTTTTTTTTGCATGCAGCTCAAGCTGTCCGATGCCGGACGGAACCAAAAGTCCGAATCGGATGTAAATTATTTTCCACGAAATTACACATCATATGGCATGAATGAGAATTCACAATCCGACGGCCCGCAGCCAAGTCCGCGCCATGAGTGCGGTGCCAAACGGGCTTGGATGGACGCCGTCCGCCGCCCAGTGTTCGGGCGGAGCAAGCTTTGAGGCTTCCTCGAATACTGAATGGAACGGCACGAAGATCGCGCCGTTCACCTCCGCAACCCTGGCTGCCGCGGTGCGGTATGCGTCGAACTCGGGAAACCAGTCGTCCGTCACGGCACCGCAACGCAGGACGAAGGGTTCGCAGATCACCAATTTGATCCGTGGACGTGCGTTCCGGGTGCGTTCGACCAAGGCGAGATAGTCGCGCTCATAGCTTTCCGGTGTGCCCTCGTAGTTGCCGTTGCGTCGATGCCAGATGTCATTCACGCCAATGAGGACGCTCAGCACGTCCGGTTTGAGATCGAGGCAGTCGGCATCCCATCGGGCGGCGAGCTGGGGGACCTTGTGCCCGCTGATGCCACGATTGAAGATCCTTAGATCCGCGGCGGGCCGCGCGAGCAGCATGTGGCTGGAGGCCACCCATGCGTAGCCGCTGCCGAGAGCTTTCTGGTTGTTGGGTTGGTCAGCGGTTTCGCGTTCACGTCCTGCGTCCGTGATTGAATCGCCCTGGAACAGGATGACGTCCCCTTCGTTGATGATGTTTTTGACTTCGACCTGGGAGGCGCCCGCTCTGAAGGCTCCGGCGGCAGCGGCCGCACCGATGGCGGCGGCGGAGGTGGCGAGGAAATTCCTGCGGCTCGGCTTCATGATGACCGCATCATGTCCGCGCGGGTCACTGCTGTCAACACACCCGACGACGACCAAACTTTGGATGAACTGTGTTTTCAGGCCTTTTGAGGACAATTCGGACTTCCCGCGGATTTCACCACAATTCCCCCTTGCGCGTCGCTTCTCCAGCGGCTTTCCTGCCGACACATGTGCATGACGCACGTTAAATTCGCATCCATTTCCAATCATGACTGACTACGCACGCGGCCTCGAAGGCGTCACCGCCAATGAATCCTCCCTGAGCAACGTTGACGGCACCGCCGGCGAACTCAGCTACTTGGGCTACCACATCGACAATCTCGTCGCACACTGCATATACACCGAGGTCATTTACCTGCTGCACCGCGGCCACCTGCCGAACCGCGACGAGTTGGTTGCCTTCCAAAAGCGCCTCCGCATGGACCGCGAATTGCCCGAAGGCGTGATGCGCTTCCTCAGGGACGCGCCCAAGGACGGTTGCCCGATGGACGTCCTCCGCACCGCCGTCTCGATGCTCGGCCTCTACGACAAACGCGTGAACGTCGGTGTGCCCGATATCGCGGCGGACGCGGAAATCGCCCTCTCCATCGTTGCCAAGGTGCCGGTGATCGTCGCCGCCTTCCACCGCTTCCGCCAGGGCCTCGAGCTGCCCCCCATCCGCACCGATCTCGGTGAAGCCGCCCATTTCCTCTATCTCCTCAATGGCGAGGAAGCCGGCGACAAGGCCATCCGCACTCTCGATGTCGCCCTCATCCTGCACGCCGACCACGGCATGAACGCCTCCACGTTCTCCGCCCGCGTGTCCATCTCCACGCTTTCCGACATGTATTCCGCCATCACTGCGGCCATCGGCACCCTCAAAGGGCCTCTCCATGGCGGTGCGAACGAGGGCGTCATCCACATGCTCGAAGACATCGGAGAACCGGCCAATGTCGATGCCTACATCGATCAGAAGCTCGCCAACAAGGAGAAGATCATGGGTATCGGCCACCGCATTTATAAAATGCTCGATCCACGCGCGCCCCACCTGCGAGATCTCGCCATGGAACTCACCAAGGAACTTGGCGAGCCAAAGTGGATCGAAATGTCCGAACGCATCGCCGAAATCATGCGTGAAAGGAAAGGTCTTGAGGCCAACGTCGATTTTTACTCCGCCACGGTTTACTATTCACTCGGTATTCCCACTGATCTGTTCACTCCCATCTTCACCATGGCCAGGACCTCCGGCTGGACGGCCCAAGTGCTCGAACAGCTTCGCGACAACCGGCTTTACCGCCCGCTCACTCTCTACACCGGCCCGTCCGAACTCGTTCCGGTACCGCCAATCGACGAGCGCCCGTGAGCGGCGGCCTGCCTGCAACCAACCGCCCATGCGCCAGACTATCACAGCAGCGATCCTTTCCGGCGTCATCGCGCTGGCCGCCACAGGCTGCGTCCTGCTCCCGCAGCCCCGGTCGGCTTTTGAAGATCGGGACGATAACGGCGAGACCCTTGCCAACCAAGACGACGAAAGCGCAGAAAGCGACATCTCCACCCCGCAGCCCGCGCCAACCTCATCTCCCGCAGCCCCCCGAAGGGAGTCGGTCGTACCGCCGGCAGATGATGACAGACTACGCCTTCCCGAGATGCGCACCCTGCCCACCGAGCGCGAACTGCGCCGCACACCGGGCGACACGGACGAGGATGCGGACGAGTCCACCGGTGGTGTCAGCGCCCGCCCGCCGGCGGACGCCGACGTGGAGCCAACAGAGCCCGCCGCACAAGATTGAGGTGATTCGGCATCGGCAATAACCGGCGCGCATGCTATCCCACCTGCCAGCCAGCCCATGAATCTACTCATCCGGAACACCCGCATCGTCGGCGAATCCACCGCCGAGCCCACCGCCGCGGCGGACATCCTCATCATCAATGGCGAGATTTCCGCCGTCGGCCCGGAACTGCGGGAGCCGGATAACTGCCGCGTCATCGACGGTGCCGACCGCGTCGCGATGCCAGGCATGTTCGACGCCCACGTCCACTTCCGCGAACCTGGCGGCGAGTCCAAGGAAACCATCCGCACCGGGGCGGAGGCAGCCGTCAACGGCGGCGTTACCGGCGTCGTCATGATGCCGAACACCACACCCGCCATCGACAACGGCACCATCGCAAAACAGGTGCTGGAAATCGCCTCGCGCGACACCCGCATCCCCGTCCTCACCTCCGGCTGCGTCACCTTAGGTCGCGCCGGGAAAGAACTCGCCGCCATCGACGGCCTGCGCGGCGCGGGCGTGCGCATGCTCACCGACGACGGCGACTCCACCGGCGACCCAGCCGTGCTCTACCGCGCCATGCAATACGCCTCGGAACTCGGCATGTTCTTCGCCAGCCATTGTGAGGTGCCCGAGCTGGCCGGCCCCCGCGCACTCAACGACGGCACGTCCAGCTATCGCCTCGGGATACAGGGCTCGCCCGCCTGCGCCGAGGAAATCATCATCGACCGCGACATCCGCCTCGCTCACGCAACCGGCGCGCACATCCACATCCAGCACGTCTCCAGCCGCCTCGGCATGGAGACGATCCGCTGGTGGAAACAGCGCTGCGACGTGAAAGTCACCGCCGAGGTCTCCCCCCACCACCTCCTCTTCAACGAGGACGACATCGGCGACTACGACACCCACTACAAAATGAACCCTCCGCTGCGCACAAAAGCGGACAATGACGGCCTCCTTGAAGGCCTTATCGAAGGCGTCTTCGACCTCATCGCCACCGACCACGCGCCACACACGCCATTCGAAAAAGCCCAGGATTTCGTTAGCGCCCCCAACGGCATCACCGGCCTCGAAACCGCGCTCGTCTCCCTCCACCACCACTTCGTCGCCATAGGCGTCTTCGGCTGGGATCTCGTCGTCAAACACTACTCCGCCGAACCCCGCCGCATGATGGGCCTGCCACCCGCGGTCATCGAACCCGGCGCCCCCGCCGACCTCCTGCTTTTCAACCCCAGCGCCTGCACCACGTTCACCCCGGATTTCATGAAATCCAAGGCCCGCAACACTCCATTTCTCGATCAAACCCTCGACGGTCGCATCGACCTCGTCGTCCTCGGCAGCGAGGTGCTGGTGGACCGCGGGTGAACGCGTCCGCCGCCACTCAGAACGTAGGCGCGGCCACCGTCGAACTGTCCAGTTCCTCGGTGCGGCGGCGGAGGATGCGGTCCGCCGTCTCTCTCACCATTTCGCGCAGCAGCAGCCACAGGTGCGATCCCTGGCGGTAGTCCGCCGGGGCGATGTGCTTCACGCGCCCGGCGTGTGTCGAGAGCTGGAAGCACTTGCGGAACGAGCGGCCCGATTCGTCTTCGGGATTATAAACCGCCACCGCGTGGCCGCCGTTGCGGTTCATCACCGTGAAGCAGGGCACGTCGGTCGGCCCGTCGCCGACGTAGATCATGTTCTCGAACGGGATCGGGCGCTGGTCCGGCGGCATGTGGTCGTTCACGTCCTGGTCGTAGCGCAGCATCCCCTTGTTGATGCGAAAGAGGAACTGCGTCTTCGTCGTGTGCGAAATCGCCCGCTTGGGGAAACTGATCCGCCCCTCGGCATCCTCGCCGAACTCGCAGCCAAACATCGCCTTCACGTGGGACCTGAGCTTCGAGCCGTCAAGCAACGCCTTGAGACCGGAGGAGATGATGTAGTGCTCCACCTTGATGCCCGCGAGCCCGTGCTCAGGCCGGAGCGCCGCCTCCGGCAGCGCGTCGAACAACTCCGGCAGGCCGGGGAAGAAACTGAGGCCCGCGCCCAGCTCGGTAAGGCGCGCGTTGCTCACGTTGTCCATCGCCAGGTAATCGAGCAGGCATTTCATGTAGGCCAGCTCGCCGTCCCACTTCGCCTCGTGCACCAGCGAGTTGCATTTCTTCCAGAATTGCTCCGGGTCGATGCCGAACTCCGGGAACAGGACGTCGTCCTGCATGTACTTCGGGCTGAGCGTCTGGTCGTAGTCGTAAACCAGCGCGATCGTGTTTTGCGGAGCGGCCATGCGGCTCAAGCATCATGCCGATTATCCACGCCCGCAA
>SLAV01000263.1 GCA_007126655.1 Haloferula sp.
CCTTGCTGCTGGAGTCTCCGGGGCCGAATGAATTCGGCGCTCCATCCGGCGCTCCATGTGGTGCTGCCTTGGAGAGGCCGGGGAGGCCGTTGCGGGTGAGCGAGCGGACTTCGACGTCCGGGAGGGATTCGAGGTCGCGCCAGAAGCGGCCGCTCGGGCAGTCCCCAAGACGGAGGATTTTCGACGGCGGCAGCTTGCGCAGGGTGCGGTCGGCATCCGGCAAGTGGAGCGGGGCAAGGGCCTCGCGCAGCCCGCTGGTCGCTTCGGCGACGACTGGGACGTCGAGATCACGGCAAAAGTGCCAGACTTCCTCGCGCTCCCCCGGTTCCAGGCCGCCGATCATGACCACCATGCCGCGGACGCCGGGGTCGCGCAGCCAGCGGGCGAGCGAGGCGACGTCGGGCTTGTCCCATGCCGGGTCGAATGAGGCGGGCGGCGGCAGCGGGGGTGATTCCGACGGGATGTCGATCTCCTCGGGGAGTTCGACGTTGAGGTGCAGCGGGGCGCGGCCGTTCCATGCGGCGGGGTCGGCGGCGGCGTATAGGCCGAAGATGCCGGGTTGCATGATCGCCTGCGGCGAACCGGTGCCGCGGGCGGCGGCGGTGCGGTCGGCGGTGAGCGCGACGAGCGGCCGCGCCTGGTAATGCGCCTCGACGACGGCCGGCAGCAGTTCGGCAACGGCAGTGCCGCTGGTGGTGACAACGGCGCAGGGGAGTCCGGTGGCGATGGTGCGGCCCAGGGCGAAGAATGCGGCGGAGCGTTCCTCGAAGTGGCTCCAGACGCGGATGTTTCCGGCGGCTTCGGCGCGGGCGAGGTGTTCGAGGATCACGGCGTTGCGCGCGCCGCCGCAGACGACGAATTCCGCGACACCGGCGGCGAGGGACGTGCGGACGGCCTTTTCAGCGAGGTGCCAGGCTGGGAAGGACCGGTCCATGGCGTCGTCGTGGGTCAATAGACGTCCCGCAGATAACGTTTTTCCTTCTTGAGGTCGGCGATAACCTGTTCGGCTCCGGCTTCGTCGAGACCGCCGTGGGTGGCGGCGATTTCGAGCAGGGCGGCATCGACGTCCTTGGCCATGCGCGAGGCGTCCCCACAGACGTAGAAAGCGGCTCCGTCCTGCAGCCATTTCCAGATCTCCGCACCGTGTTCGAGCATCAGGTGCTGGACGTAGATCTTGTCCTTCTGGTCGCGCGACCAGGCGAGATCCAGCCGGTTGAGGAGGCCGTCCTTTTCCCAAGCGGTGAGTTCCTCCTCGTAGAGGAAATCGGAGTCGCGGTGCGGATTGCCGAAGAACAGCCAGTTGGCCCCCTTGGCTCCGGTGGCCCGGCGCTCCTCAAGGAACGCGCGGAACGGCGCGATGCCGGTGCCGGGGCCGACCATGATCACGGGAACGTTGCCATCCCCAGGCAGGCGGAAGGCGTTGTTGACGTGGACGTAAACGCCGGGTTTCCCACCATCGAGCCGGTCGGCGAGGAAGGTCGAGCAGATGCCTCCGCGCATGCGTCCATGGCTTTCGTATTCGACGACGCTCACGCACAAATGAACCTCGTCCGGGTGGACCTTCGGGCTGGAGGCGATCGAGTAGAGGCGCGGCTGCAGCGGGCGGAGCACGGAGACGAATTCGTCGGCGTCGGTGAAGTCGGCGGGATGGTCGATGACGAGGTCGATCACCTCGCGGCCCCAGCAGAAGTCGTCGTAATGCGTCCGGTCGTCCGCCTCGACAAGCGAACGGAGGAATGGCGAGCCGCTGCGCGACTGCCATTTCACGATGAGCGGTTTGCTGAGGGTGCCGATGTCGTAGTGGTGGAGAAGAGCGTCGCGCAGGGGGACCTCGTCGCCGTTCGGAAGGGTCGCCTCGCCCGCTTTGAAGGGCAGGTTGGCGAGGATCTCATCGACGACGGCGGGCGGGTTGACGGGCATCACGCCGAGGGCGTCGCCGACTTCGTAGGCGAGGCCCGAACCTTCGAGCGAGAGCTCGATGTGGTTGGTCCGCTTCGGGCCCGCACTGTGGAGATTGTAATTCCTCAGGACGTTGGCCGTGAACGGGTTTTTCTTGGAATAGCCGGCCTCATCGTCGTCTTCATCCTCAGGAGTGGTGGTTTTCCCGGCCATGGTGGCCGGGCCGAGTGCCGCAATGACGGCGGCGGACCATTCGGCGTAGGGCTCGTCAGGATCCACATCGACATCGACGCGGTCAGTCAGCCGGGTCGCGCCGAGTTCGGCGAGGCGGGTGTCGAATTCAATGCCGCACTGGCAGAAATCCGGGTATCCGGTGTCACCGAGGGCAAGCACCGAAAACCTGACCCCGTCCAGGCCGGGCGCATCGTTGCCCATGATCCAGCCGTGGAATTCCGCGGCGCTGTCGGGCGGTTCGCCGTCGCCGTAAGTGGAGACGATGACAAGAAGGTTTTTTTCGCCGGCCAGGCGGTTGCGGTCGTAATCCGCCATGTCGCAGCAGACCGGCTCGAAGTGGTTTTTGGTGAGTTTTTTCGCGAGTTTTTTCGCGAGTCCTTCGGCGGTGCCGGTCTGGGTGCCATACAGGATGGTAACGGGTTCGGCGGGTCCGTGGGATTGGGCGTCTCCCGCACCGCCGGCGACGAGTTCACCGAGGAATCGCGACAGCCACGCGCGTTGTTCGGGCGTGAAAGGGGCGTCATCGGGAATTGGAATCATCTTGGCCATGGGCGTGGGAAGGCCCGGCACAGGCCGGGCTGCGGAACTTGGGTGCAACCGCGCCACGGTTCAAGTCCGTTTCCTGCGAAAATTCATGCGGGAAAACCCGAAAATCCACCATTTGAGGAATGCCTCATGGCACCGGGGATGATCCCTCGCGCGCGGCCATATCAGGACTTGGAATGTGGGTTTTCCTGCCGCATGTTCGCTTCGCATTTATCGAATACCGATGAACACCCCATTGCGCCGCTTTCTCACGCTGACTCTCGTATTCATCGCGGCTTTCGGCGCGGTCACTGCCGTGCGTGTGTGGCAGTCCGGAGCCTGGGTGGCCCCGTTCGGCCAGGGCGGGACGGAGCATACACCGGAGAACTACACTTTGCAGGACCGCGCCGCGCTCGATCCCGGCGACCTCGGCCTGCTTGCACGGCTCAACGAGGAATATGCGAAACTGACGCGCGCGGTGGTGCCGTCGGTGGTGAGCATCGATACGGCGGGCGTCCGCACCGAGCGGTTGCGCGATACGCTGGGCCGTACGCGCGAGCGCCGCCGCCCCACTCAGGGACAGGGGTCCGGTGTCATCGTCACCCACGAGGGACATGTCGTGACGAACCACCACGTCGTGGCGGGCCAGCAGCGGATCCGTGTGACGCTGCACGGCGGTGCCGCTCACAATGCAACATTGGTGGGATACGACCGCCTGCTCGACATCGCGGTGCTCAAGATCGACTCCAACGGCCCTTTCACGCCGCTGAAATTCGGCGACTCTTCCGAGGCGGAGGTTGGCCAGATGGTGTTCGCCGTCGGCAGCCCGTTCGGACTGGGCGAGACCGTGACACAAGGCATCATTTCCGCGAAAGAGCGCTCGCTTTCCGACAACCAGCGCGACCTTTTTCAGACCGACGCCGCCATCAACCCGGGCAACTCCGGTGGCCCGCTGGTGAACCTCCGTGGCGAGATAATCGGCATCAACGTGGCGATTTATTCCGCGGACCGGGCGAACCCGGGTTTCATGGGCGTCGGTTTCTCGATCCCCTCCAATGACGTCCGCGACACGTTGTTCCAGATTCTCGATCGTGGACGACCGACGCGGGGATACCTTGGTGTGGAAATGTATGAGCTGGACCCCTCCGTACGCTCCGCGCTGCGATATCCCGGAGAGCACGGGGCCGTGGTGCTGGCCGTGCTGCCCGATTCGCCGGCGATGGAGGCCGGCCTGCGGCCATGGGACGTGATCCTCAGCTACAACGGCGAGGAAATCCACCACACCGGCCAGTTGATCTCGCTGGTGCAGCGCACTCGCGTCGGCGATGAGGTTCAAATGCGCGTCTGGCGGCAGGGCGAGGAGATCGAGATCCACGCGACCATCATCGACAGCGAAGACGGTGCCCGCGCGGCAGAGGCGGACGGCGCGGAAGCTGAACAAAGCGGGGCGGATCCGGCCACGGTGCTGCGTGCGATCGGCATGCTCGTCCGCAACCTCGACGCACGGGAACGCCGCCGCGGTCTGCGCGGCATTGTGGTTTCGCGCGTGGAAGAGGGAAAAATCGCCGACCGCCACCTCCGGGAAGGCGACCTGATCGTCGCGGTGAATGCCAACCGGGTGGAGTCCGCAGGAGATTTTCTGATTCACCTCGCAGCCTCGGCTGCCACGCGGGAGACCACGCTCCACATCATCCGCGACGGTCGCGCGATGCGCGTTGCGCTGCCGGTCGTGGCAAATGGCGGCTGAATCCTTCCGGCTTTGCGGCGCAGGGCGATTGTCTGGTTAATCAATTTTCGGCGGGGGTGTTTTCAGGAGGCGCAGGGTGCGCAATTCGGCGCATTTGAGGGCGCAGCGCGCGCCCGCGGTGTCGCCGTCGGCAATCACGGCCTGGTGGGCGGGAGCCAGCATTCCGGGGCGGGCAAGCAGGGCGAGGGCGTCTTTTTTCTACGGCCGAACCCAGAGGTGCTTGGGTTTGCCGGTGTCCTGGTGGAAGTCGCGGCGGTGTCTTTTGTGGCCTTTGGTGAAGCCGAGCGGCTGCCAGTTGGTGGCCTTGTAGAGGGTGCCGGTGTGTGTCTGGCGATTTTTCATTTCGCGTTTGAAATGAATGAATCTGGGATTTCAAGGCAATCGCCCTGTGAATCGGTGTTGATATGCCAGGGGAGAACGATGAGCCATTACGCCGACACGGGATTTCTGGTTTCGCTGCACACGACCGACGCGAACACGGCGGCGGCCCGAAAACGCATGAAGCGCCACGGTGGACCGATGCCGTGGACCTCGCTGCATGAGGTCGAATTCCGCAACGCGATCCGGCTTCAGGCATTCCGCGGGCAACTGGCCCGGGAGGAGGTCGGGGAGATCCTGCACAAGCAAGCCATGGGGCTTGAAAACGGAGTCTATTTCCCTGCGGCTCCGGCCATGGGAGTTTTGAGTTCAGAGTTTTGAATTCAGAATGCAGGGTGGTTTATTCTGGAGCTTTTCATTGGCGGGACAGACTACTCAGCAGGTGCCTTGCGAGTATTTGGAGACAAGCGCTTTGCAAGCTTGGCGGCTTCGCCCTCTTCACGCAGGCCGGAAATCATGAATTATCTGCCAAGCGGGACCATTTGAACGACCGGCGCGGAGATGAGTTTACCATCCACGATGATGGCGATCCGGGCGCTGCCTGGTTCCAGGTCGCGTGTGCCCTCTGCCATCCGCTCGGTGCCTTCGGGGTTGAGTCTGATAAGGATTTTATTGGCTGCGGGAGCATTTTTCGGCGGACGGAGTCAGGAGGATTCGAGGACCGGGATGCGACCGTCGACCAATTCGCGTCCCGGGGCTCGCCACTCCGGTCGTTGGTCGATACCATTCAGGGGCCGCGCGACCGCTCCCCAGCAAAGGGCAATGTCTCCCACCCATGAGCTACCCGCTCATCCTTGAACAAGCGCGCGGCATCACCCCTCAATCGTTCCAAAAACCTCAGCGCCGCCGCTTTTCCAACATGGCGTCATACCACTCCACATACCAGGCGTGCATCCGCGCGTCCCGAGCGTCCCCGACATATCGCCGGATTTGCTCCGCATGATACTCCCGTTTTGCCTCGATGGCGTCCCAGGCAACCGATTCCGATGCGACATTCAGGCCCGCATAGCCCACCGGAAACGCGGCGAAGAGGCAGACGGCAAAGCGCATCCGCCAGCGGGCGAAAACCCCGCGCGTCATCACCCACACCACCCCGACGCCCAGAACCGCACCAAGCCCGCTCAGCAGCATCCATCGCCACGCCAGCGACAACGAGGTCCAACTGCCATCCACCGGCATGAAGTATCCGGCATTCGGATCGAGCATCATCACGCCCGAGATGACCGGCGGGACGGGTCCCAGATAAAAGAACGCGATCAGCAACTGAAAATGAATCAACGTCCACAAGACAAAACAAATCATCACAACCCGGAAGAGCACCCATTGGAAATGCCAGGACTCTTCAAGCTCCCGCAATGCCAGCCGCCTCGCTTTCCGACCCCGCGGAAGGCGGGTCATGAAGGCGTGGGTGGTAAATTTCATCCGTCCGATGTGCCTCGGGCTCGATTCACAAAACGCTGTAAACCAATGGAATGGTGGAGGCGAGGGGAGTCGAACCCCTGTCCGGGATGCCGGCAACGAAAGTCTCTACACGTTTAGCAAACGGTCGGTGGTTTCGGGACGGCTTGGCCCGCTTGCGGCGATTCCGGCCCTAGGCACCTGTTGAATCTCGTTGGAAAACCCGGTGTCCCGGCTTTCCAACCAGCCTTCTGAGTGGTCGCCATCCCCCCTAGAAGGCGTCGGGGTTCTGACGTGGCCGTCAATTAAGCAGCCAATGCGAGCTCGTTGGAGTCTGCATTTATTTGTTTTGAGCGGCTTTTTAGGAGGCCAGCCGATCAACCTCCACGTGCAACCATCGCATGAAACATCCCGTCGAAACCGGAACGCCCCCATGTGTTGATTCGGCTTCAAGATGGCATGCCGGCGGCGGATATCAAGCGGAATCAGCCACCCGGCACGCGGTTCATGCCGGCGGTCCACCCGAATCCGCTTGACCATGCGGCGCCGCCCGGACTGCACTCGCCGTGATGAACTGTGACGCGCGCATGGAATCCGGTGGGAACCCGGAGCAGTCGCGCTGC
>SLAV01000125.1 GCA_007126655.1 Haloferula sp.
GTGGTGAATCCGAATGTGGGGTTGGAAAACCTGGAGGTGCTGGCGGGTCGCGAGGGGGTGGTGGCGGTGGTGGAACACGAGCGGATGGGACGCGGGATTTTGCTGTCGAATCAATATCTGCTGGGATCGACCTCGGCGCGGTGGAGCCAGGAGCGGCAGGCGCATTTGCCGTTGATGCTGCACCCGGAGCCGGATCGCGTCGGGTTTCTCGGGGTGGCCACGGGGAACACGCCGGCAGCGGCTTTGGCCCATGAGGCGGTGGGGCGGTTGGATGCGGTGGAGATTTCGCCGTTGGTGGTGGAGGCGGCGAGGAGGCATTTCGCGGAGCTGAACGCGCCGCTTTTTTCCGATCCGCGTGCGCGGGTGGTGGTTGAGGACGGACGGACGTGGTTTGCAGCGGGCCGGGCGCGATATGATGTCATTGTGGCGGATTTGTTCCAGCCATGGGGGCCGGGCGAGGGACGGCTTTACAGCGTGGAACATTTCGCGGCGGTGCGCGAGGCGCTGGATGATGGCGGGATCTTTAGCCAATGGCTGCCGGGGCACCAACTGACGCGCGGGGAGTTTGAAAATATTCTGGCGGCGTTCTGTGATGTGTTCGGGGAGGCGGAGGTGTTTGTGGATGGATTTTTGCCGATGGCTCCTTCGATTGCGCTGGTAGGATGGAATGAGGGGGAACGACTCGATTGGGATGCGGTGCGGGCACGCTGCGACCGCGAGCGCCTGGCGGGCGGGATGCTCGATCCGGTGGTGCGTCATGCGGAGGGGATCCGGCTGTTGCATGTGGGGACGTTCCGGCGGGAGGATGTGGATGCGGTCGCAAACACGCTGGACAACAACCGGGTGGAATTGGCGGCGGGGTTGCGACAGATCCGTGGCGCGGGATCGCGTGGAACGATGCGTGACGGCGAATGGCGTGCCTGGTTGCGCGGGGAGGGATCGCCGGATCCGCTGGCCGCGCGATTGCACGAGGCAGAGGCGCGGGCGCTCCGGTTGCGAGTGCCATTGGCGCGGGATGCTCACGGCCGGGAGCTATGGCGGGATTTTCCCGCAGTGCTGCGCGGCGATGCGGAGGCGGACTGGGACCGGTGGCCGGGGACGTTGCGGCCCCGGTGATGCCATGGTGAAGCACATGCCATCCAATGACGAATGAAGAATGGCTTGTCAGCTGGGGCGGGATCGGAGAATGATCATGTGCTGAGCGAAAGATGGTCCCTAAAGTAAAGACACACAATACACCCGAAGACGCCTGCCGCGAGGTTGCGGACGAGATTGCCGAATTGATTGAAGCGCGGCGCGCCCTGGGAGGGATGGCGGTGCTCGGGCTGGCCACCGGGGGTACTCCGGTGCGGCTATATCGCGAGTTGGTGCGCCGCCACCGGGAGGAAGGACTGTCCTTCGCGAACGTGACTACCTTCAACCTGGACGAATACCTCGGCCTGACGCGGGAGCATCCCGAGAGCTACTGGCACTTCATGCACCACCATTTGTTCGATCACATCGATGTGCCGGTGGAGCGAATCCACCTGCCCAGCGGCACGGTCGCGGAGGAGGAGATCGACGCGCATTGCGCGGAGTATGAGGAAGCGATCCGCGCGGCGGGTGGCATCGATCATCAGATTCTCGGGATTGGCAGGACCGGGCACATCGGTTTCAACGAGCCGGGTTCGGCGATTGATTCGAGGACGCGCCGCGTCGGGCTGGACGGGATCACCCGCGAGGACGCGGCCGCGGCGTTCGGCGGTCTGGAGCATGTGCCGACCCACGCGATCACGATGGGATGTGGCACGATTCTGGAGGCACGCCGCATTTCGCTTCTCGCTTGGGGGGCGAAAAAGGCGGAGATTGTGAAGCGTGCGGTCAAGGAGCCTGTCGACGACCGGGTGAGCGCCTCCTTCCTGCAAACCCACGAAGCGGCGGTGTTTCACCTCGATCGCGATGCGGCGTCCCGCTTGGGTTGAATCCACGGATTTGCGAGCTTTATGAATTGCGGTTTGCCGCGTAATCCGGAAACATGAGTCGTCAAGCCACCATGGAAGAGCGATACGAAATCAAGTCGAAGATCGGTCAAGGGGGCTTTGGTTCCGTTTACCGCGCATATGACAAACGGATGAACCGCGAGGTGGCCATCAAGCGGATCAGTTGTTCGGATGAGGACGGCATGCTGGAGGAAGCCTCGCGGCAGTTGAGCAAGGAGGCCGGTGCGCTGGCTTCGCTGCAGCATCCGAACATCATCACGATTTACGATGTGGGCACCGACGACGACGGGCCGTATGTGGTGATGGAGCTTTTGAGCGGCAGTCCACTGGACGACCTGGTCGAGAAAGCGCCACTTACATGGGAGGATTTTCGCGAGCTGGCGGTTCAAAGTCAGGAGGCACTGATCGGCGCGCAGGAGCTGGAGCTTGTCCACCGGGACATCAAGCCGGCCAACGTGATGCTAGCGTGGCTGCCCTCCGGGAAATTCCAAGTGAAGCTGCTGGATTTCGGCCTTGCGAAGCTGACACAGCGTCCGTCGCTGCAGACGTTGAACCAGTCGGAGTCGATCTTCGGGTCGATTTTTTTCATGTCGCCCGAGCAGTTCGAGCGCGCGCCGCTGGACCAGCGGACGGACATGTATGCGATTGGGTGCGTTTATTACTACGCGCTGACGGGCGCGCATCCGTTCGACGGAGCGACGGCGGTGGAGGTGATGAGCGCGCATTTGCATCATGATTTCGTTCCGCTCAACGAGGTTCGCCCGGATCTGCCGCGCTGGGTGTGCGACTGGGTGATGTGGCACATGAACCGTTACCCGGATGACCGACCGTCGTCGGCCCGCGAGGCGCTCCAGGTGTTTGTTCAGAATGACAAGCATCCGCAGATCGAGACACCGGTCACACCAGCCGCACCGGCCCAGGAACAGTCGAAGCGACCGCGGTTGCTGATTCCCGGAGCGGAACCACTGGTTCCCGGGGAGCTGCCGGAACCGAAGCCGGCGCCACCAACGGGAGCGGTGGGTCCGATCACGAAAACGGCCCCGCAGCCACTGGTTCCGCCATCGGGCTCGAAACCGAGCGTGCATTCCTCGGCCCAGCCTGAGGCTGAGCAGGCGGAACCCGCCGCGCCTGATGCCGAGGCGGTTCCCGTGGTGCAGGCACCAGTGCAGCCGGAGACTTCCGTGCAGGAAACGCCGGCCAGGAAATCCACGGCCGTGGTGCAGAAGCAGCCGGCTTTCGCCCCGCCGCGGGGGGGCGCGGGCAAGCCGACGACCGCCCCTCGGCAGACAGTGCCTGCACCGGCGACCGGGCCACAATCCGCAACTGGATCGCAAGCCCTGGCAACCGGGAATCAAGCGGCCATGCAGGCGACCGGCGCCCAGTCGCCGGCCGGACAATCCGCTGCGGTTGCGGTAAAATCACTGGCTCCAAAGCGGCCCCGGAACAACGCGTTGAAGATGGCAATCGCCACCGTCCTCTCCATTCTGGTTGTGTTGTCGGCCCTGATGATCATGCAGCGGAGCGCACAAAGCCGCGAGGCCGAGAGATACAATGAAATCATCGCCCAGGCTCTCGATCCAGAGACAGAGCGCATCACCATGAACGGGGACTCGCTGCAGATGATGTTGCGTGCCGCGGCGGACTTGCGGTCAAACGAGCAGCGCGAGGCCGTTTACCGGGCGCTTTTCCTCGCCGAATCGAATGACGGCACGGATGTTGACGCGGAAATTGTCCGCTTCGCGACCAAGCAGCGGATCATGGAGAGCGTGCGACAGGTGCTGATCGCCCAGGTGCTGCGGCGGCGGGGCAATCCCGAGATTGTCACGCCGATGTTGGATTTTGCGGCGGACACCGACAATGAAGAGGCGGCGGTGGCGGCCATCCAGTCCGTGCGGCACATGGTGGACGACTCGCATTTCGACCGCCTTCTCAACACGCTGCAGTTCACCCAGAGTGTGGAGATGAGGCGGGCGGCGGAGGAGGCGATCATCCAGGTTCTGGAGAATTCCGACGCTGCCGATCAATATGCGTCCAGACTGCGGGGTGTGTTTAATTCCTCGGTGAACGATGACGCGCGGCATTCGGCGCTACGGTTGTTCGGGAGGATCGCGGACGAGAATTCGCTTGAGATCGTTCGCGACGTTCTGAACGACGGCGAAATCAAGGACCAGATCGCCGCGATCATGGCCCTGGCGGCCTGGCGCAACGAGGAAGGTTTCCCGGTATTGATATCGTTTTTCAATCGGACGAATGACAACATGCTGCGCGGTCGCGCGTTTGACGCGGCGCTGCGGTTTGCCACGCGGCTGGACGAGCGCGAAGCAGATCCGGAGCTGCGCCGCGAGGTCTGGACCGAGCTGGTGGACAACGCGAGCAGCAGCGAGCAGCAGGAGCGTGTGGTTCGCGGCCTAGCAATCAATCACCGCGACGACTGGGTGATGCCGCTGATCGAGGATTACACCGCGAGCGACAAACCGGACCGGGTGATCGATGTGGCGGAAAACGCCCTGCGCAGCATCCGCGACCGACGCCGGAGACACGGGCTTGAGGAGGAGGAGGGATAAAAGTGTCCCCGCAGGGAACCGTCAACCGCGCGAATTGGGGCGCTGTCCTCACATGGACGGATTGTTGCGGCGCTTGAATTTGAGTGCGGCGGCCTGCCGTGAGATGAGGTTTTCGAGGTAGGCCACTTCATCCGGGTCCATGCCATGGTCGATGCCGGCGAGCCTTTCCTCGGCACGCTTGATTGCGGCTTCGGTTTGTTCCTCGTCGATCTGGTCTTCGCCGAGGGCGCTGTCGGTGAGGACCTTGACGACGGATTGCCCGATTTCTGCGAAGCCGGAGCCGATCGCCAGTTCGCTCTCCACGCCGTTCTCGGTGTAGCGGAGGACGCCCGGCTTGAGGGCGGTGACGAGCCCGGCGTGCATCGGAAGCACACCCATCTCGCCGTCTGCCCCGGGGAGATAAACGGATTCAACAGGTGCGGAAAAGGTTTTCTTCTCCGGCGTCACGATGTCGAGATGGATGGGCATGGATGCGGGGCTGGAATTTGAAATTTGAGATTTCGAATTTGAGATTGTCAGTCTCGTTCGACGGTGTCGATGGAACCTTTCATATAGAAGTTTCCTTCCGGGACGGAGTCGAGCTTGCCATCGAGGATTTCAGCGAATCCCTTGACGGTGTCTTCGACGGAGCAGAGCACGCCGGGGACGTTGGTGAAGACCTCGGCGACGTGGAACGGCTGGGTGAGGAAGCGCTGGATCTTGCGGGCGCGGAAGACGGTGAGCTTGTCCTCGTCGGACAGCTCGTCCATGCCGAGAATGGCGATGATGTCCTGAAGGTCCTTGTAGCGTTGGAGCACCTGCTGGACGCCGCGGGCGACGCGGTAGTGCTCCTCGCCGACGATCTCAGGGGCAAGCGCCTTGGAGGTGGAGGCGAGGGGATCCACCGCGGGGAAGAGCGCCTGCTCGGCGAGCGAACGCTCGAGCACGACGGTCGCGTCGAGGTGGGCGAAGGTGTTGGCCGGGGCGGGGTCCGTAAGGTCGTCGGCGGGGACGTAAACGGCTTGGAGCGAGGTGATGGATCCCTTGTTGGTGGAGGTGATGCGCTCCTGGAGTCCGGCCATTTCCTCGGAGAGGGTGGGCTGGTAGCCGACGGCGGACGGGGTGCGGCCGAGCAATGCGGATACCTCGGAACCGGCCTGCGAGAAGCGGAAGATGTTGTCCACGAAGAGGAGCACATCCTGTTTCTCCTCGTCGCGGAAATACTCGGCCATGGTGAGGGCGGAGAGGGCGACGCGGAGGCGGGCGCCGGGTGGCTCGTTCATCTGGCCATAGACGAGGGCGACTTTGGAGCCGTCGGCGAGCACGGGGTTGCCGTCGTCGTCGAGTTTCACTTCGCCTTTCTCATCACGCTCTGTGGCGATGACGCCTGATTCGATCATTTCCCAGTAGAGGTCGTTGCCCTCGCGGGTGCGCTCGCCAACCCCGGCAAAGACGGAGTAGCCGCCGTGCGCTTTGGCGATGTTGTTGATGAGCTCCATGATGACGACCGTCTTGCCGACGCCGGCGCCACCAAACGCGCCGACCTTGCCGCCCTTGAGGAACGGGCAGATGAGGTCGATGACCTTGATGCCGGTGGGGAGGATCTCGGCGGTGGCCGACTGGTCGGTGAGGACCGGTGCAACTCGGTGGATGGGCGAGGTGTGTGAGGCTTCGGGCAGGGGCTTGTTCTCGTCCACGAGATCGCCGGTGACGTTGAAGATGCGGCCGAGAACCTGTTTGCCGACGGGCACGGCGATGGGTTTGCCGGTGTCGGTGATGGTCATGCCGCGGCGGAGGCCGTCGGTGGTGGACATGGCGACCGCGCGGACCCATCCGTCGCCGAGGTGTTGCTGGACCTCGAGGACGAGCTTGGTTTCCTCGCCGTTGAGGGTGTAGCCGATCTCAAGTGCGTTGAAGATTTCCGGCAGCTTTCCGGCTTTGGAGAAGTCGGCGTCGATGACGGCGCCGATGACCTGGACGATGGTTCCTTGGTTGCTCATGGTGTGAAGTAGTGAAAAGTGATCGGTGATCAGTGATCGGTGGATTGGTTTGCGGAGTGGGTTGGGTATGGCGGGGCTTTCATTGGCGGAGCACTGATCACGGATCACTGCTCACGCGGCACACTATTCCATCGCCTTCATGGCGGTGGTGATTTCGAGGAGTTCGGCGGTGATGGCGGCCTGGCGGACCTTGTTGTATTCGAGCGTGAGATCCTTGATGAAATTCTTGGCATTGTCGGTGGCGGACTTCATGGCGACCATGCGCGCCGA
>SLAV01000171.1 GCA_007126655.1 Haloferula sp.
GGAAGAGCCGGCCTCGTAGTTCGCCTGGTTGGAAAGATCGGCGCCGGCGAGGGAGTTGAGGGTGTTCCAGGCGGCGCCGCTGCCGTCGCGGATGCCGCGGTGGGTGACGGCGTCCCAATCCTCGCGTTCGCCGCCGAAGTAGGTGGCCCCGAAGGCGGCGTCGGGGCGTTCGGACGGGTTGTAGAGTCCCCAATAGACGCCGTTGAGGTAGAGGTGGACGTGGGTGCTGCGGGAGCCGTGGCCGGTCATATCGACCTGCGAGTGGCGGATGAACTGGTCGCGGACGTATTGGCCGCGGCGGCGCTGGTTGGCATCGAAGCCGTGGAGCCATTCGTTGTTGTATTCGGCGCGGAGGATGACGGTGTTGAACTCCGAGACCGCGCCGCGGTCCGAACCGAAGAGGGGATATTCGAGGGTGCCCGTCTCGTAGATGTTTTTGAAGAGGAGGCGGAACGAGCCTTTGGGCGTGCGGTCGGCGCGGCGGCTGGCTCCGCCCTGCATGCGGATGCCGGCGTTGATCTGGAGATCCTCGCGGCTGCCGTCGGGGTGGATGATCTCGACGGAACCCGGGCGCTCCCACGCGACGCCGCGCGGCGCGCCGCCGGAGCGGCTGCGGCTGGCGTAGATGCCGTCGTCGGGGTCGAAGAGGTCGTCCATTTCCATGACCAGCGAGATGGTGGGGACGTCGGTGAGGGCCTGCTCCATGAGCGGGGCGTAGGCGGGATCTTCGCTGACGTCGGGGTCGAAGCCGTAGTGGGTGGCCGTCCAGGTGCCCCACGCGTCGGGAAAGCCGAGCACGGCGGGATCGTCGCGCTGGGCGATAATGTCATTGAGGAAGAGGTAGCTGTGGGTGACGACCTTGCTGGTGGGCAGCGCGCCTTCCTTGTGTGCGTAGGCGCGGATGACGGAGGTGGAGTCGATGGTGAACGGCGAGGTGAAGGGGGGGCCCGAGCCGGGACCGGGCGTGGAGCCGTCGGTGGTGAAACGGATTTCCACGCCGGGGTCGGGGTGATCGAGGGTGAGAGGGAACGGGTCGGTGTGGAAACCGCGGGGAACCGAGAACCCGGGAGGCTCGACCGGGGCGGTGTAGGCCTGGGTGGTGTTGGAGGCTGCGGGGGTGGCTTCGAGGAAATGGTGGAAATCGGAGGCCCCGTCCGGCTGGCGACCGTATGAAGTGTCACGGGGAACGGCGACGGGCGGGATGGAATCGGCGGTGGTGCCGTCGGGGCGGGTCAGCAGGAGCGGTTCGCCATCGGAACTGATGCGGAAATTGGTGTGGAGCGGGGGGCCGTCGTAGATTGGCGATGGTGCCTCGAGCTGGTATCTTTCGCGGAGGTGGTTGTGCAGGGACGCGAGTTCGGCGGCGTCGAGCGCGCGGTTGAAGATGATGGCTTCGGCGATGAGTCCGTCGAAGTTGCGGTCGCTGTTGTGGGAGTTTCCGAGGAAGAAGCCGCCGTATCCGGAGAGCGGGGTATGGCCGACTTCGTCGGAGCGAATGCCCGCGAGCTGGCCGTCCACGAAGGTTTTCGAGACGGGATCCTCGAACGTGCTGTCCTGCGACGCGGCGAGCATGCGCCAGCCGGTGGCGACCGCGCCGGACGTCTGGATGGAGTGCATGGCGGCGACCCGGAGGCGGAGGTTGCCGCCCCCGGTGATTTCGAAGTGGAGGTTGCCGGAGGTGGCGTTTGAAGGTCCGGTACCCCAGAGGCCGGATGTGGTTCCTCCATCCCAGCGGACGACGCTGATGAAGGTGAAATTCTCCAGATTATCCATACCGTTGAACGCGGCTTGTGGCAGCGAGAACTGGTTCGACCCGCCGAAGGCGAGGGCTGGCAGGCCGTTGATGGCGTTCGCCTTGAAGACCGGTTGTTGGGTGGTTTCCGTCTGAGTTGCGTGGTTGGCGGATCCGCTGGAGTCCGGCCAGGTGGCGATGGGATCGCCATTGTGCGCGGTGAGGGCGTCGGCACGGAACCAGGCGACCAGGCCGTCGAGTTCATCGGGTGCGGCGGGTGAGGGCGGCGGCTGGGGGGCCTCGCTGCCGTTTCGGTCCTTGCCCGAGGCCCACACGAGCAGGTGGCCGCCGGCGGGAATGGCGATTTCGGGGAAGACCCAGCGGAAGGGATTGCCGGAGTCGTCGGAAAGGCCCCAGCCGGCGAGGTCCACCGGGTCCGTGTCGGGGTTGTGGATTTCGATCCAGTCCTCGTAGTCGCCATCCTCGTCCGCAAGCGTGGCGCCGTTGGACGACATGAATTCGTTGATCAACACACCTCCCGACAGGGATGACGTCATGGAAAATCCGAGCCACAGGACCAGCAACAGCATGCGGAGGCAAGCCATAACGGGAATGATGCCGGTGAATTTGTTTCCCGGCGAGATCAAATTCCGGCCCGGGAAAGGCGGACTCCGTCTGACATGCGTCGAATACGGAGGCGGGTTGGCGTTTTCCGCTACCCGCGGCCGCCCCCGCCGGGATCGTCGAGGAACGACTTGCGGCTCAACTCGGCGTATTTTCCGTTGTTGGCGAGCAACTCTTCATGGGTGCCCTGTTCGACGACCTCGCCCTGTTCCAGCACGTAGATGCGGTCGGCATTGCGGATCGTCGAGAGCCGGTGGGCGATGACGAAGCAGGTGCGGTTCTCCATGAGGTGGTCGAGCGCGTCCTGGATCAGGCGCTCGGTCTCGGAATCGACCGAGGCGGTCGCCTCGTCGAGCAGCAGGATGGGCGCGTTCTTGAGAAGCGCGCGGGCGATCGAGAGGCGTTGCTTTTCCCCGCCGGAGAGCTTCACACCGCGCTCGCCGACGTTGGTGTCGAGGCCATCCGGCAGGTCGCGCACGAATTCCGCCGCGTGGGCGGCCTCGAGGGCGTGCCAGAGCCGGCTGTCGTCCGCGTTGCGGCGGGCGAGCTGGAGGTTCTCGCGGACGGTGCCGTTGAAGAGGAACGGTTCCTGGGTCACGTAGCCCATGCGGTCGCGCAGGGTGGTTTTCGAGAGGGTGGAAATGTCGATGCCGTCGATCCGGATCGCGCCGCCCGTCGTTTCATAGAAGCGGGAAAGCAGCGAGAGCACGGTGGTTTTCCCCGCGCCGGTGGAGCCGACGAGCGCGACCGTCTCGCCGGGCATCGCCTTGAGGTCCACCCCGCGCAGCGTCGGCTGGTCCTGATAGGCGAAGCTCACGTTGTCGAAGCGGACCTCGCCGCGAAGGGCGGCGGGCAGCGCCGCGCCGTCGTCCGCGTTCGGCTCCTCTTCGGAATCCAGGATCTCGAACACCCGGTCCGCCGCGGCGCGGCCGGTGAGGATCATCTGGTTGAGCGAATTGAGGCGGTCGATCGGTTCGTAGAACAGCGAGAGGAAAAGCAGGAACTGGACAAACTCGCCGCCGGTCAGCGAGCCGGCCATCACCGCCTGCCCGCCGAACCCGAGCACCAGCACGTAGCCGGTCATTCGCACGAACGACATGCCCGGCGAATACAGCGCCCACCATTTCATCATGCGCAGTGTGGCGCGGCGCAGTTTGTCGGAGAACCGGTTGAACCGCTTGTGTTCCTCGGCCTCCGCCGCATACGCCTTGATCTGGCGGATGCCGGCGATGTTGTCGTGGAGCAGGGCATTGAGGTCGGAGGCCGCCTCGCGCTGGTTGCGGTAGCGGTCGCGCCCGCGGGTCGAGTAAATCCACGCGCCGAGCGCGAGCAGCGGTACCGGCAGCGTCGCGTAAACGGCCACCTGGGCGTTCAGGAAATACAGGTAGATGCCGATGAGCAGAACCTGGAGCGCCGCGATGAGGCCCTGCTCGATGCCGTCGATGAGCACCCGCTCCATGTTGGTGACGTCCTCGACCACCCGCGTCATCACGTCGCCGGTGCGCCGGGTGTCGAACCACCGCAGCGGCAGCCTCTGGATTTTTGAATAGAGGTCCGAGCGGATGTCGTAGATCACCTTCTGCTCGAAGGTGTTGTTGATGAAAATGCGCAGCGAGTTGAGCGCGTCGCGCCCGAGGAAACCGATCAGCGTGAGGCCGATCCAGAACCAGAACTCGCCGTGTTTTTCCGGATTCGGAATCACCTCGTCGATGACGTGGCCGGTCACTCTGGGGAACACGAACACCGCCACTGTCATCCCCAACGCGCAGGCGAGCTGCGCGCTTGCCAGGCCTGGGTAATGCCTGAGATACGCGAATACACGGAGGATTGAATGCATGCGGCGGGACGAATCACCCGTGGTGGTTGCTTTGTAAAGGCGGCTGTTCCAAAAGCGCAAAATAGCCGAAATTTTGCATTGCCGAGCTGGGCGGCGGATTCATAAGGTGCCCACACGCTTCAGGAACGCACCGCGCAGAAAACCCCATGGCCAATATCTTTGGAATCCTCACCACCGTTGTTCTAATCCTCGCACTGTTCGTGGCATCCAAGAACAAGAACCGCTACGAAGACGAGATCGACAACGTAATCGCAGAAAAAGGCAGGCTCGAAGTGAGCCAGGAGCGGCTCGCCACCGCTCAGGCCAGGCTCTCGGACCTCAATGAGGAAATTCCTGTTGTTCAGGCCCGCACCGAGGAGCTGACCGTCGAAAGAGACGAGCAGCGTGCCGATAACGAGCGAGTGGAGGGCGAGATCGAATCGAAAAGCGAGCAGGTCGCCCGCAATCGCAACCGGATCGAGGATCTGCAGGAAACCATGCATGCATTCGGGGATTACAACCAAAGCGCCCAAACACTGCGGGAACTGCAGGCCGAAATCGATGGACTGGAGCATGCTGATGAAGGCATCCCCGCCCTCACCACCGAGTTGGAGCGTATCACCGCCGAGGCAACCCAGATTGAGGCGGACAACACAACGGCCACGTCGATTCTCAACGGATACGAACGCGGCGAGTCCCGCCCGGATCTGAGAACCCAAATCCGCTCGCTTTATCCGACCTGGGGTTTTGTGACGCTTGCCAGCGGCGGGGTTTCCGGCGTTGCGGGGGATTCAAGAATGAACGTGGTTCGCGACGACCGGGTAATCGCCAGGCTCAAGGTCACGGCCGTTGAACCGAATTCCGCCAGCGCCACAATCATCCCCGGCTCGATTGAAGATGATATCACACTCGCCGTCGGCGACACCGTGATTCCCGCGCCACCCAGCGACTGATTTCCAACCCGTAAACGTTATTCACAAGGCCGACGGATTCACCCGTCCTCATACTTCCCGAAAACCTACAATCCATGAAAATCGCCTTCTACATCCTGACTTTCGTTGTTTGCGGCGTCGCGGCTTACTTTTCCCTGGAACTCCAGCGGAAATTCGAAAGCCAGCAGCAGGTCCGCCTCGAAACCATCAACACCAACCGCGATGTGGCCGCCACCGCCGACAGGACCGAGGCCGACATCGAGAACCAGGAAGCGGTGCTGGATCAAGCCAGACAGGACCGAGCCGAGATGTCCGCTTCGCTTGAATCCGCCCAAGCCACAGGCCGCACGCTCGCCTCCCAGCTCCGTGATGCGGAAACAGACATCGAAAGACAGGATTCGGAAATCGAGAGGCTCACTGGAGAACTGGACAACATCAACAGCCTGTTTCAGGAGTTTATGACCAACGTCACGCCGGATTCCATCCAAGCGAACATCACAAGTTTCACATCAAGGCGCAACGAACTTGTTGAACAGCGTGAGGAAATCGAAGAGCTGACCACAGCAGCATTGCGCAACCTCGCGGATCAGCGCGATGAAGCGGACCGGGTCACTCGCCGCACGGTTGGGCGCACCGCGCAGCTTGCCCTCAATGCAACTGAAGCGGTGATCAGTGCGGTGGACAACAACTGGGGATTTGTCGTCATCGGCGCGGGATCCAATTCGGGATTCTCTCCGGAGTCCGCGATGGTCGTTAAGCGCGATGGTCGCGTGATAGGCCGGGTCAACCCCTCGTCGATCGAACCCACTCAAACCATTGCGGAAATCGACTACGACGCGATGTCTCCCGGTGTGCGTCTCCAACCCGGCGACCGAGTGATGCTCGCACGCCCGGCTGTCAATTAATGGGTTGAATCATGCATGGTCCTCTTCAAATTTGACCTGTAATGAAGAAATTTTACCGATATGCCCTCGCCTTGATCGCTCTGCCATTCGCAGTGGCTTCATGCGCCGACGAGGCTGCCACTCGCCCGGCTGGACCGGATTCCGGCAGTAGCGCCATGCCGTGGAACACCCCCGTGCCAGGTCAGGGCCAGGGGCAGTTTGGAATGCTGCCCCAGAATCAGCATCGCCGTTGAATGGCACGCAACAGGATGATATGCCCAGCCCACATCGCGTGGTTTGAGGTTTGATATCCTGCTTTTCCCCAATATCCCGCGAACCAATGACGTGCTGGCACGGGGATATTTACCGGATACAGGATTAATGAATCAACCCCTTTTTCCGATGAATGATCGGATCAGGATACACGAGAGGCATGCGGGAGAAGGATTCTGCCAGGCTACGCCTTACCCTGAACAAGCATTCGCTCGGCTTCAACCCAGTCCTGTTCGGCATTGCCGGGAAGGCTGTTCTCAATCCTGTGGAGGTAGTTGAGATAGGCTTGGCGCGCAATGGCATCAGTCGTCGGTTTGGCGATGGTTCCGGGTTTCTTCCCGGCCACGGGAGTGGATTTTTTTGTCACGGATTTTTTTGCGACTTTCTTCGCCGTGGTTTTCTTCGTGATGGCTTTCTTAGCAACGGTTTTTTTCGCGGAGACCTTCTTCGCCGCAGCTTTTTTGGTGGTCGCCTTTTTTGCTGATTTTTTCGCTGGCATGATGTTCGGGGGTGTTTTGCGAGCGCGGTCTAGCACTGATCATGCCGTTTGAAAGCGTTTATTTCACCTGCCTGACCAATTCATGAGGCAATTCCTTCGCGCTTGCGGCGGCGACGAATTCCACGGATGGTTTCGCCGTGTCGGAGACCGAGTTTCGCCCGCCCACAGCCCGATGGATGAATGACGTCCCGGACGCCGATGGTCCATGCCTGCGAATTGCGGGTGATTGGAAGGCAGGCGAGCATCGTCCGCTAATCGAAGGCGAGGACCCAATGCGGCCGCCCGCCTCATTTGTGACGGATGATCTCGGCTCCTTCGATTCCACCCTACCGGCCTTCCTGCTTCCCATTTTACGCCGCGATGGCGGGGAAGCCGCACGGCACGCGGTCGAGACTCTGCCGGACGAGTTGCGGGGCCTCATGCAACTGGCCTTGGCGGTGCCGGACCGCGAGGAAACCCGCGGTAATCACGAAAAAACCCATCACATCGGGCGGATTGGCAATATCACGCTCGCAGCATGGGGGGCCTTTCTCGCCCTTTCGGAATTTCTCGGAGAAACACTCTGCTCTTTGGGCAGGCTGCTCACTGGCCGCGCCCGGTTCCGCACCCGCGATTTTCTCATCACCCTCCAGCAGTGCGGGGCCGACGCGCTGCCGATTGTCTCGCTGATCAGCTTCCTGATCGGCATGATCATGGCATTCGTCGGCAACGTACAGCTCGCCAACTTCGGCGCCAGCATTTATATCGCGGACCTCGTTGCCATCGCGATGGTGCGAGAACTCGGCGTGATGATGACGGCCATCATCCTCAGCGGGCGCACCGGGGCGGCCTTCGCCGCCCAGCTCGGCAGCATGAATGCCAACGAGGAGATCGACGCGCTGCGCAGTTTCGGCTTCAATCCATTCGACTTCCTCGTCCTGCCGCGGGTGCTCGCTCTGCTGGTGATGATGCCGATCCTCACCGTCTATGCCAACATTGTAGGCATTCTCGGCGGCATGTTCGTGGGCACCGCCGTTGGTATCCCACCGGCCCTCTATTGGCACGGAACACTCGACTCCATCAACCTGCTCACTTCTTCCCTCGGTGTATTCAAGAGTTTCTTCTTCGGCGCGGTGATCGCGCTCAGCGGCTGCATGCAAGGCATGAACTCCGGCGGCTCATCCGCGGCTGTCGGTCGTGCCACCACCCGCGCGGTCGTCATCTCGATCACCGCGATCATCATTCTTGATTCCGCCTTTGCCGCGATCTTCACCGTGCTCGACATCTGATCCCTCGCCATGTCCGCCGCCGCAGTCACGTCCGAATCCGATCCGCGCATCTCCGTGCGCGGTCTCACCATGGCGTACGGCTCGTTCGTCGTCATGCGCGATCTGGATTTCGACATCATGCCGCGCGATATCTTCGTAATCATGGGCGGTAGCGGATGCGGGAAAAGCACGCTCATGCGCCACCTCATCGGCCTTCGTGAACCCGCCGCCGGCACCATTGAATACGACGGCAGGGATTTCACCAATGCCGACCCCGCAGCGCGCGCGGAAATGATCCGGCGTTTCGGCGTGATGTACCAGTCCGGCGCGCTGTGGTCCTCGCTCACGCTGGCGGAGAACATCGCCCTGCCGCTGGAGGAGCACACCCGGCTCCCGGCCGCGACCATCCGAGAGATTGTCGCCTACAAACTCGCGCTGGTCGGACTGTCGGGATTTGAGGATTACTATCCTTCGGAGATCAGTGGTGGCATGAACAAGCGCGCCGGCATCGCCCGCGCGATGGCCCTCGACCCAGACATCCTGTTCCTCGACGAGCCGGGTGCCGGCCTCGATCCGCTCAGTTCGCGCCGGCTCGATGACCTCATCCTGCGCTTGCGTGACGCCCTCGGATCGACCATTGTAATTGTCACACACGAACTCGCGAGCATCTTCGCGGTGGCCAACAACTCCGTATTCCTCGACACCAACACCCGCACGCTCGGAGCCACCGGCGATCCGGTGAACCTGCGCGAACACGCCGAAGCGCCTGTTGTCCGCGATTTCCTCAATCGTGGTGAATCCGGTGGCGACGACTAATCCGTGCACCCCGACTTCCAGACCCCATGAAGACCCGTGCCAGCCCCACTCTGATCGGCTTGTTTACGCTGGTCGGCCTTGCCATTTCCAGCATCGCCGTGATTCTGCTCGGAGCAGACAAGATTTTCCGCACCACCCACAATCTCCAGCTTTACTTTGACAAAAGCGCACAGGGACTGCTGGTCGGCTCGGATGTGCGGTTCGGCGGTGTCCGCGTCGGTTCCGTGCAGTCGATCAGCGTGATGATTGATCCGGAGGAGTCGCGCAAGATCATTCCCGTCATCGTGTCCCTCAATGAGCGCGATCTTGGCAAGGTGGGCATTGAGGCGGAGGGCGGAATCGATTTTTCATCGCATGAGGGTGTTGAGAATGCCGTGCGGCGCGGCCTCCGCGCTGGTATGAAGCAGCAGAGCCTCGTGACCGGGCAGCTCTACATCGAGTTCGACGTGCAGCCCGATTCCGTCGGCTTCGTTTACGAGCCCCGTGAGCCTTCCGAGTTTCCGGTCGTGCCAACCATCGGTACGGAGATGGACGAGTTGATCGCCGGCATTGGCGACGGCATCCGGAAAATTAACGCGCTTGATCTCGACGGCGTCATCAATGAGCTGCGGCTGCTCCTGGAAACCACCAACGAGCGCATCGAGGCGATCGATGCGGAGGGCATCAACGCAAATCTCGTCAGCATCACCGAAGACGTTGCGAATATCACCGGTGACCAGCGGATTTCCGAGTCCATTGAGAAGTTCAACCAGTCCCTCGCCAACATCGAGGAACTTACCCGCAAGGCGGAAGAGGGTGTTTCGCCGTTGATCGAGGAGGCAACGACAGCGTTGGTCGCCAGCCGGGAGGTCATCGAGGACTCACGCGAGTCCCTGGCAAGGCTCGAAGCAGCCATAGGCGAGGTGGCCGATATCTCCAATCCGCGCGGCCCCGTGCTGATGCGCCTGCAACAAACCCTGCATGAGACCGAAAGGGCCTCGCGAGCCCTTCAGGAGCTCTCCAACGATCTGAAACGCGATCCCAAGGCCCTGCTCACCGGAAAAGCCGATCCAGAATGAAAACACGCATCATCCCCGTCCTCGCGACCGCCGTCCTCGCCTCCTGCGGGGTGCTCGATCCGGTCGAAGATCGTTCCGTCTCCCACATCCTCGAGGCCGCCGCGCCGGCCCGCACCGTCACGGGCAGCTCGCCGGTCATCGCCGTCGCCCGCCCCTCGATTCCGGGATACCTCGACCGCCAGCAACTCGTCACCCGCTCGCGTGCCGGAAATCCAGTGATGAATTCCAACCAGATCTGGGCCGAGCCGCTTGACGACGGCATGGCGCGCGTGACTGCGGAAAACCTCGGACGCTTGCGCAATTCGATGAATATCCAGCCTGTCCAGGCGTTCATCACCATCGACTACTCACACCTGCTGGAGGTGCGGGTGCTCCGATTCGACGCCGATGCGGCCGCGCGCAACGTCGTCCTCGAATGTACGTGGACGCTGCAGCCCGTTTCCGGACGGATCGCGCCGGTGCGCCGCTTTCAGACCGAAGTGCCGATCGAGGATCCATGGTTCACCGCCACGTCGGCCCAGCATGCCCGGGTGGCCGCAATGAACCGGGCTCTCGCGGAACTCGCCGCGGCCATCGCTCCGAGCCTGTGAAGTGTTTTTGCCCACGGAATGCCCGGCCCGACAGCATGATTGGTGCCGGGAACAGGGTTCGAACCTGCACATCTTTCGATACCGGATCCTAAATCCGGCGCGTCTGCCAATTCCGCCATCCCGGCTGGAACAGGCGCATCCTTCCTCATGCCAGCCACTGTCACAAGCCGAGATTTGTGCGGCATTCTATCAGGTGCCGACCTGCCGCTCGGCGCGGTATTGAGAGGGAGTGACGCCGGTTGCTCTGGTGAACACACGAGAAAAATGGCTCGCCGTCCGGAAGCCTGCTTCCCGCGCCACCGTTTTCAACAACACGTCGCCACTCGCCAGACGGCGTTTGGCGCGGTTCAGTCGCAAACGCAGGGTTTCCCCGGCGATGCTGCGCCCGACCGCTTTTTGAAACCTTCGCTCCAATGTGCGGCGGGAGACCCCGATCTCGGAGACAATGTCCGGCACATCCGGGAATTGCACGTTGTGTGAGGCGATGTAGCGCATGGCCCGGGCTACCAGTGGATCCGAGGATGCGAAGATATCGCTCGATTCACGCGTAACGAGCCGGGTGGGTGGGACGCGGACCACGCGCCCCCGGGGGGGCACCTTCCCGGAGATCAGGTCATCCAGAAGTTTCGCCGCACGATGGCCGATGCATTCGTACCCCATGTCGATACTCGTCAGGCTCGGTCCCGACGCCATGCAGATGATTTCGTCGTTGAAACAACCGGTGATGGCCACATCGCCCGGCACCGAGAGGCCACGGGCGGAACAGAAATCGATCAATAGCCGGCACACCAGGTCCTGATGGACGAAGATGCCGGCCGGTGGGCGCAGGCTGGCCAGCCATTGATGCATCCCCACCGCGAACTTCTCCCACAATCTCGCCCGACCGGCCAGCAGGGTCCGCGGATAGTGGAACGGCATGCATTCAAAGCCTTGCCCCGCAAGCGTGTCGCGGAACCCGCCGAATTGCTGGTCCGCGTCCCGCTGCCTGCGCGGCCCGAGGTAACCGAAGCTCCGCAGGCCTCTGCCAGCGAGGTGTTCCGCCGCCAGGATGCCCGCGGCCCCGCCGTCCGGCACGACCGATGGCAGATTCTCCACCACCGGTGAGTTCGGGCAGAGATTCACCAGAGGCACCCCCGTCTTGTGTGCGGCTTCCGCCATTTCACGTGTCGCACGTGCAAGAATTCCGTCGTAATGCGGCCGCCCCGGTCTCCATCGGTGCAGGCGGTTCACCGATGGGTCCAGCACCAGCCTCCAACCGGCCTCGCGCGCATGCTTCTGGCATCCGGCGTACATCGCCAGTTCAAGCCAGGAGCTTGATTCCAGGTCCATCCAGAAACCGACCGTCTTCGGATGCCTCGGTTTTCTCGCTGGATCGGACATGAAATCAAGGAATGCAACCAATTGAAAACCGCAGCCTCATGAACTGACCGTGATTGACGTCAATGTGGCAGTCGATGGCGTGTCGCGGCAATATTGGGGCATCCGTAGCCGCATGAATGCCCTGCTGTCGAAAATGCTATACCCACAAAGGGGGTAAAAGTCGAATCCGATTTTTCTGGTTTGGACTTGTGATTTCAGAATGGTTCAAAATTATGTTCAAATGAACACAACAAGATGGGTCCGGTACAAATTCTTGAAAAGGAACGACCCCTGAAAACCCGCCATGAGGAGAGCCCGTCCACAGCGGCATTTGGAATGGACTTCCACGGTGCGGAAGGGTAGGAAACGCGGGTGTTTCAAATCGTGTTCAACGAAATCAGCGCGGCGGAAATCTCCGCTCTTGGAACTTTGGAACAATTGGACCTCCTTCAGGAATTCAAGGTTTCACGCGATGATCTGGACAAGCCGTCGTGCGATAAATTCGGTAGGATCGAGCGCGATGGACGCGTGCTCTACCGTTTCCGCGCAAAGGATTACCGGGTGTATTTCGAGGTTCGCGAGCAATCGGTGCTCGTCCAGCGAGTGCTGCATAAAAACACGTTTTCCGATTTCCTGTTCCGCTCGAACATGCCGCTTTCGGAGGACGAGGCGCTGGCGGGGTCAAAGCACTTCTGGAAATTGATCGACGAAGGCCGCGAGGCACGCCGCCGTTAAGGTGCCGGTCGTGAAAGGTTAAGCGACCGAAATGAATCAGGATGGAAGATGCGATCCGCATGCGATTTTGCTTCCGCACGCCGGGGCTTTTGTCGCACCCTAACACGCATGATGAAATACATCGCATACCTTGTGTTCCTCGCGCTGATCGGTGGCGTCTGGATGATCTACGCCGGCAAGGTCAAGGAGGCCGAGCGGATCGAGGAGGAAATCAAGGAGCTGATTGCGGAGGGGACGCGGGCTGCCGATGAAAAAATCCCGGAATTGCGTTCAGAGAAACAACAAATCGAGGCGGTGCAGACCTTCAATGGCATCCTGCTGGCTTTTCTGTCGGCCGGAGTGGTGGGCATTTTCTTCGTCTTCCAGGTGCTGCCGTCCATCGCGCACCGGTTTACCCATGCGGTTTACGACAGCGCGGAAATGCTGGAGACCGACCCGATGCACGACGCCCGCGCCTTGTTTGCCCAAGGTGAGTATGACGCCGCCATCGAGGCGTTCAAGGAGGCATGTGATGCGGATCCCCTGAACCGCCTGCCATGGGTGGAAATGGCGAAAATCCAGAGGGACAACCTCAAGGATCCGGTGGCGGCCGTGGCAACGTTGCGCGAAGCCGTTGAAAACCACGAATGGGGGACGAACGACGCGGCATATTTCATGTTCCGTCTCGCCGAACTGTATGACGAGGATCTTGAAAACCGGGATACCGCGGTCGAAATCCTCGAACAAGTGCGCGAAACATTCCCGGAGACACGACACGCCGCGAACGCGCGTCACAAGCTCCACGAGTGGGGACTCGTCTGATGTGCCATGAATGCGGGGACGAGAGCGTTTTTCTCGCGCCACCCGCTGTTCGCATCGGCGGTTCTAATGGTGGCGGCGGTCGCCGCCGTGGAAACCGCAGGGGGCTTCTGGCCGTGGGGACTGCTGCCGTTGGTGGTCGGCCCGTTATTGGCCGGGTGGCGGCTCGGTGGCGTCTGCGCCGTTGCGGGCGTGATTGCCGCGGCGGGTCTGCAGGCCCGCCACGACGCGCGCGAGGATGCATCGGAGCGAGCGGTCGCGTTGGCTCCGGACCGGGCGTTTGAGTTCAAGATGGTCACCGACGCCCGCCAGGGCGCGAGAATCTGGACCGGTCGGGCGCGCGTGGTCAATGCGGTTGAAGCGGATGAATTCCTCATCGGCAGGGACGTCAGGCTGCTCGGGGCGGGAAGCGAGTTGCCGGTTGCCGGTTCGCGGGTGCTCGCGGGCGGGAATTTCCTCCCCGCGAGGGTGGCGCGGAATCCCGGGAATTTTGACGAGGCGTCCTGGCTGCGGCGAGAGGCACTGACCGGGGTTTTTCTGGCGCGGGGGGACCGGATCGAGGTGCGCACCACGCGGTTCGCAAAGTGGCGCGCGGGGGTTCGCAGCGGTTTCCGCACGGCCATCACGGCGGGCTTGGATGACGATTCACAGGCTGCGATGGTGATTCGCGCCGTTGTCATGGGCGAGCACCCGCGCGACTCGGACAGGCTGATCGATGCCTTCCGCCACAGCGGAACCATGCATGTTTTCTGCGTGAGTGGATTGCACGTTGGCATGGTCGGCCTGCTAGGCTGGGCGGTGCTTGGCCTCGCCGGGGTTCCGCGAAGGTGGGCGGTGGCGGCGATCATCCCGCTGATGTTTGGCTACACATGGCTCACGGGAAGCGGCGCACCTGCCGTGCGTGCGTCCTGCATGGCGGCGGTCTTTCTCGGGGCCTTCGTCCTCCAGCGCAGGCCGGACGCACTGAACGCGCTCGGTGCGGTGATGTCCCTCATGCTGTTGTGGGACGGGCGCATCCTGTTCCAGCCCGGCGTGCAGCTCTCCTACGGCGTGGTTCTTGCGATCATAACCGGTGCGGCGCTCGCATCCCGCATTTTCGCATGGATCGGCCGCGAGGACGAGCATATCCCGCGCGATGAATACGGCCCCGTCCGCAGGGCGTCGCTGTGGTTGCGGCGCAGGACGGCGCAGTCGTTCGCCGTGTCCACTGCAGCCACGGCGGGCTCCACACCGCTCACCGCATACCATTTCGGATTGATCACCCCGGCGTCGGTTCCGGCGACGGTGGTGCAGGTTCCGATTGTGTTCAGCATGCTGGGCATCGCTCTATTTTCCGCCCTGGTCCATCCCGCCGCACCATGGCTCTCGCGGGGCATGAACCAGGTCAACGCCGTGCTGACCGAGGCCTGTGTGGGTGTCGCCCGTGGCTTCGCCGCAGCGCCGGGCGGGCATCTCCGCCTCGAAGGTGGTGGTCCGGAGCTGATCGTTTACGACTTGCCCTATGGTGCGGGCGCCGCGGTTTTCTTCGACGGAAACGGAGCGGCGACGTTGATCGATTGCGGGTCGGCGCGCAGTTTCCACACCCACGTGCTCGGATCGTTGCGACGGCGGGGGATCCATCCGGATTCAGTGATCCTCACCCACCCCGATGGCGGCCACCTGGGTGGCGGTGCTCCGGTCTGGGAGTCTCTGGGCACCCGCCAGGCGCTGCTGCCGGTGGCCTCGGCGAGAAGTCCGGCATACCGGTCCTGGCTGGAGGAGGCCCCCGCCGCGGGCGTGAGGACAGGATTCGCCACGACGGGCAACCGCTTCGATCTCGGTGGTGACGCGTGGATCGAAGTGATCCGCGATCCGTCGCATGTGTCGCCAAGAGCACGCGCTGACGACCGGGTGATGACCCTCCGCCTGCATTGGAGGGGCTGGAAATTCCTGTTTACCAGCGATGCGGGACTCGGCACCGAACGCGAGCTGCTCGATTCCGGTGTCGATCTGTCGGCGGATGTGATCATCGCCGGCAAACCGCGCCATGAAACGCATCTGGACGATGATTTCCTCGACGCCGTGCAGCCGCTTGTGATTGTCGCAACCAACGCCGATTTTCCGCCGGAACAACGCCTCGATCCCGCACGGGTGGATTACTGGCGCTCGATCGGCATCCAGGTTATCGACCAAGGTGCGAGTGGCGCGGCGATGATCACTCCCGGTGGAGACGGCGCGCTGCGGATCCGGGGTTACGTGGATGGCGCGGAGATCATTCTTGATCCGGCCGGCCGGTAACCGCTTTGCGACAGCGTGTGCGATGCATCCGCTTGCCCAGTGTTTCCCACTGGAGTTGAAAGTCGCTTTTCGGGTAAAAGAAGTCGCCGTCTTCCCACGGAAGACGCTCGAACTCCGCGAAGGTGTCGAGCTTCTCTCCGGCCCATTCGTGGTATCCCTGGTGGTCGGTCATGAACAGGAATTCGCCGCCCGGGACCAGCACGTCGTGAACCGCCCTCAGAAATCCGGTCTGCACGATGCGCCGCCGGTGATGTTTGAACTTCGGCCACGGATCCGGGCAAATCAGGTGCAGGCGCGCAACCGATCCATGCGGCAACAGCCATTCCACCGCATAGCGGCTTTCCAAGCGGAGCACATGAGCGTTCTCAAGCCCGCCCCGCACGATCTTCCGGCAGACCTTGCGAACCCGGCCGAGCAGTCGTTCCACACCGAGGAACCTCCGCTCTGGAAAATGAGATGCCATTCCAAGCAGAAATGCCCCGTCTCCGCAGCCGAGATCCACTTCCAGTGGGGCGTCGAAACCCGGTGTTTCCTCACGTTTGAGACGTCGGAAGTAATCGGGTGGGACCCATTCGCCCGGCATCGCAGACCGGGGAAGCATATCGAGCGGCGGCATTGGGTGGTGCATGAGGGAGCGATACGCACTCGAGAGATCAATGGAAAGTCCTGCTACCGAATTCCGGGCAGGCAGGCAAAAATCGGGGTAGGCTAACCCAAGCCTGTCAGATGAGTTTTCCGCGAAGGCATTTCAAACGCAATCCCGCAGCGACCATAAGACTCCGGCCGCTTCCTTCCCCGCTCCCCGCATCCTGCGTGCCCCCGTCCTGCGCCTCGGGCCGAACCGGTATCGGGCCTTTTTGAAGCAAAAATCCACACACTCCCGGCTCCCGATAACCGCGCCACCCGTGAAATACCGCACCCGCCGCATCAGCATTCCCGCGTAGCCCATCTCCGCCGCGAACCCGACCTTCGCATCCGCCGCGTCACCCTCCTTGCCAAACCCCACAACAGCGGCTCCCGCGCCAGCCTCATCCCCCCGCCGCACCGCAACATTGGACCGGCCCTTCCGCTCCATCGCCTGCCGCAGCAGCAGCCGGTAGCGCCCCGAAACCTCACTCCAGCGCCCCGGCTCGTCCCCCGCGCCCTCCGAACAAAGCAGCGCACGCACCAAGCCGCCACGCGCCATTCTCCCCGCCACCGACCTCCCGCCCGCGCCCACCGCCTCACCGTAGCCGCTCCACCGGTAATCCGCCGGATCGGCCACCATCCCCGCCCGCACCGGGTTCAGATCGATATACGCGGCCACCGTCCGCGCCGGGATGCCCTGCTCTACGATCACGCTCTTGAACCGCTCTTCCCACAACGTGCCCGTCCGCTCGTGCCGCCGGTTGAACCACCGGGTGAACCTTTTCAGCAGGCCGTTCATGAACTCGCTCAAATCGTGCATCCGCACCAGATAAGGCCTGGTGATCTCCTCCGTCACGCGGATCCGCGAAGCCTCCGATCCATCCGTCGCCGCAACCGCCTCATCCAGTTGTTTCATGATTTCCGCCACCTCCAGCGGCTTGTAGATTCCGGCCAGCCGCCTGGCGAAAAGCGCGCGGTCCAGCGTCGCCGCATCCAGCCCGGATTCCTGTCGCGGCGGCACCTCCAGCAGCAGATGGAAATGGTTCCCCATCACGCAGTAAGCCAGCACCCGGCACCCCGAGAACGCCTCCAAGCGCCGCATCAGCCTGCGGAAATGCTCTTTTTCATCACGTTTGAACACCAACCTGCGGTCCACCACCCGTGAAATCACATGATAGAGCACCGGCGTCGTCCGCGAATCCTTCCACGGAGCCAGCCACCGCCGCGCGCCAACAGACCTGTGCCCCGCACGCCGCGCCTCTACGGCACGCCGCTGCTCAGCGGTGTCGGGTTGTTCGCTCGCATGTTGATTCGATTGAGGCATGCGCGAAAATAACCCGCCAACCAACTCCAGTAAAATATTTTTTTCCTGGAAAATTTTAGTGACTTTGCTGCGGTTTTCAGTTGCGCATGGTGGGGGATGGGTTCACAAAGGGGCGCGTTGTTATTTAACTTTTCCTAATCATCCGATGCGTATCCCGACATTAATTGCTTTTTCGAGCCTGCTGATATGCGGTTGGCTGGGTTTGGCGTTCATCCGTGACGTGCCCAGTGGAAGCTACCCGCTGATCGAACGCTCGCTGGCGGGCAAGGATGACGCAGAGGTTGAGAAGGCGAGGATCACGACCCGCATCGAGTCCACGAACGAACCCTGAACCACCCACAACCCCACCGAAACCATGTCCGAGAAACCCGTGATTTGTGATACGAAGCCGATGGCTGTCGATGTCGAGCCCGGTGTTTATTGGTGGTGCGCGTGCGGGCGCTCCAGCCACCAGCCGTTTTGCGACGGTTCGCACAAGGGCACCGGCATCCAGCCGGTGAAGTACGAGGCCACCGAACCCGGAAAGGTGTGGTTCTGCCAGTGCAAGCACACGGAGAACGCGCCGCTTTGCGACGGTTCGCACAAAAACCTCAAGGGCGACTGATTTGTCATCGAATTCGGCCCCACCGGCGCTACGATGGCGCGCATGAATGGTCCGGATTTCCCGCCGAAAAATCTCGTGCTCATCGGCTTCATGGGCTGCGGGAAGTCCACCGTGGGGCGTGAACTGCATCGCAGGCTCCACTATCCGCTGGTGGACACCGATCACGAAATCGAGGCCCGCGCGGGGATGCCGATCAAGGAAATCTTCGCCGGTGCCGGAGGCGAGCCGGAATTCCGCGGGATGGAGACGCAACTGCTCCGCGAGCTTGTGGCCGGGGTGGATGCGGACGGCGGAGACAGGCGCATCGTCTCCACCGGCGGCGGCATTTGCGGCAGCGCGGAAAACCGCGGGCTGCTGCGTCGCCTCGGATACGTCGTGTGGTTGCACGCGCCGGTTGAGGTCATCATCGAGCGGACCTCGAAGAACCAGGAGCGCCCGCTGTTGAACACCGGGGATCCGGCCGCTCGCATCCGCACCCTGATGAAGGAGCGCGAACCGCTCTATCGCGAGACCGCGCACCTCGACATCGACACCAGCGGACTCGACTTCAAGGAAATCTCGGTGGGCATTCTCGAATCCGCCCGCTACTTCTTCACCAGCCGGCTGTGAGCGATCCGCGTGTCCAACAGATCCGCGCCTGGGCGAAGGAACTCGGCTTTGACGAATGCCGCGTCGCCCGGGCCGCCCGCGCCACCCACGCCGACACGTTTCTGCAATGGCTCGACGACGGCTGCCACGCCGACATGGGTTGGATGGAGCGCACGCCCGGGCGCCGCTGTGATCCGCGCGAGGTGCTGCCTGGCTGCCGCTCGGTCATCTGCCTTGCGATGAACTATTTCCCCGGTGAGTCCCCGTTTCCGGAAACGGACGGCCATGGAGGCGGCTACCGCATCGCCCGGTATGCCTGGAACGATGACTACCACGATCTCATCGTCCGGCGTCTCCGCGAGTTCGACACCCGCCTGGCCACGCTCGGTGGCACGCAGCGTTATTACACCGACACCGGCCCGGTTTTGGAGCGCGACTTCGCCACCGACTCCGGCCTGGGTTGGAACGGCAAGTCCACCGTGCAGATCCACCGCCGCCTGGGCACCTGGTTTTTCCTCGCCGAGTTGCTGACCACGCTGGATCTGCCCGCCGATCCGCCGTTCGGCGACCATTGCGGCAAATGCACCCGCTGCATCACCGCCTGCCCGACCAGTGCGATCACCGAACCCCACCGGGTGGACGCGCGGCGCTGCATTTCATACTTCACCATCGAGCACAAGGGCTCCATTCCGTTGGAGTTCCGGGCCGCCATCGGCGACCGCATCTACGGCTGCGACGATTGTCTCGACGCCTGTCCCTGGAACCGCTTCGCGCGGGTTTCCCGCGAGGCGGCGTTTCATGCCCGCGGGGAGGTTTTCCGCCACCGGCTGAGGGATTTCCTGGCGCTCGACGACGATGCGTTCCGCCGTTTGTTCTCGAAATCCCCGATCAAGCGCATCAAGCGCGCGCGGTTCCTGCGGAACGTCTGCGTCGCCCTTGGAAACACCGGCGGTCGCGACGACCTGCCGGCCCTGGAGGCCGCCGCCGCGGATCCCGATCCACTCATCGCGGAGCACGCGGCGTGGGCGATCGAGGCCGTTCGCAAGAGGTTGGCGGAATCGCCTTCCGCGTCGCCCGGGCCGTAGCCGCGGCGTGGGATTGGGATTCGACAACCGTCCGCGCCGCGCCTATCCCCATCGGCATGGCAGGGCTGATCATCGCGCCGCGGGCGCGGATATTCCACGGGCACGAATGGGTCTATGCGTCGGAGGTGAAGAAAACCTTCGGCAGCCCGCAGCCGGGGGATGTGGTGACGCTCAAGGATTTCCGTGACCGCCCGCTCGGCAGCGCGATTTACAATCCGGCCTCGCAGATCGTGGCGCGGCGGTTTTCACGGCGGAAACAGGATCTCGACGTGGATTTCTTCCGCCGCCGCATCGCCCAGGCGGTCAGGCATCGGGTGGCGCGCGGGATCGACCCGTCGCTGGCGCGCCTCGTCTGGAGCGAGTCGGACGGGATTCCCGGCCTGGTGGTTGACCGATACGGCGACCATCTGAGTGTGCAGTGCCTCACCCTGGCGATGGACCGCCGGGTGGAGATGATCCGCGACGCGTTGATCGCGGAGCTGGAGCCGGCGTCGATGGTGCTGAGAAACGATTCGCCGTCCCGCCGCGCCGAGGGCATGGAGTGCGGGATCTCGATGCTGCACGGCGAAAACCCCGGCCCGCAGGTGGTGCGGGCGAACGGCATCGAGTTCGAAATCGATCTGATGGACGGGCAGAAAACCGGCCTCTACCTCGACCAGCTCGACGCGCACGCGGATGTGGCCGCGACGGCCGGCGGGCTGCGCGTGCTCGACGCGTTCTGCAACCAGGGCGGCTTCGCGCTGGCCTGCGCGCGGGCGGGCGCGGCGGCGGTGACCGCGGTGGACATCTCGGCCGCAGCCTGCGACGCGGCCCGGGCGAACGCCGCGCGCAACGCCCTGGAGATCGACGTTCGCGAGCACAACGCCTTCGATTTCCTGAAACACGCCGAGCCGGGATACGACCTGATCGTGCTCGATCCGCCGAGTTTCACCCGGAACAAGAAAACGCTCAAGGACGCCATGCGCGGATACAAGGAGATCCACCTCCGCGCGCTGAAACTGCTCGGCAAGGGCGGCATTCTCTCGACCTTCTGCTGTTCGCACCATGCCTCGCGCGAGCTGTTCCTCGCGAACCTGGCGGAGGCGGCGGTGGACGCGAAGAAGTCGCTGCGGCTGGTGCGCGAGCACGCGCAGCGCGCCGACCATCCGGTGATGATCACCCTGCCGGAAACCGGTTATCTCAAGGGGTTCACCGTCGAGGTGGTGGCCACGCGGTGAAAAACCGCGTGCGTCACCTCCGCATCAGTCAGCGCCGGCGCGCGGCGGATCGTGGCGCGCCGCGCCGCGGCTGCCTGCCGCCCTGGGGCACGCTGCCGCGCCGGCCGCTGGCGAAGCCGCGCTGCACATCGGGCGCGTGCCATTCGTGGTCGGTCCACTGGGGCACGGTGGCGCGGACGGTTTTCTCGATCTCCCGCA
>SLAV01000252.1 GCA_007126655.1 Haloferula sp.
AACCTGCGGCAATACTCCAGCACCGCCGTGATGTAGGAGGTCGCGAACGCGGTGACCTGATCCGACGTCCAGTCCCCGACCTCTTCGCGAAGCCATCCGGGAGCCGATTCGTGCCAGATCAACGCGTGCCCGCGGATCCTCTCCACCCCGTTCCCCTGGCGATGGCCACCAGCGAGTCAATCGGCGCGGTGTGCAGATCCTCCTCGCGGACGGCGTATAAAAAAACTCACGTGGGGATGGCCCCGGGAATCAGAATCCTGTTGCTGGTCCTCTATTCTTTCAGCTCGACCATGCCGCGGCCAATGGCTTCGCCGATTTTCATGTAGGTTCCGGCGTTCTGGTGGTAGTGATACCCTTGGTTCCTTGGCGAATCTTCGGCGTCCGGGAAATAATCGCGGGTTTCGACGGTGATGACGTTGCCCTCGAATTCGGGATAGTTCCCCGCAGTGCCGCAAACCGCCAGCTGGCCGTTGGCGATCGTCAGCGCATGGCCTTCGCGACCCTCACTGCCGCAGCCGACGGCGACGACGAACGGCGCGTCCGGTGCGTCGAAGTCGTTGCGCAGGGCATGGATGAGGTTGACGAGGTTGTGTTCGTAGCGCTCCGCATGAACCTCGCTGCCGGTATCCTTGTGACCCTGGAACCAGCCGAAGCCCGCGATCTCGTATCCGCGTCCTTCCCAATGGGGAAAGTTCTCGTCGAAGTTCGCGAGCGCTTCCTTCACGGCACCGAAGCAGTCGTCATATTGCTTGCCGGCATACCAATTGCCCTCCCCGGGCGTTTCGCCCGCGGGCCATGAGGATTGAGGATCCTTGTAACCGGCATAAACCGTGCCGTCGATTTCGAAGCGCTCGCTGCCGGGCGGGAGAAAATCCCATCCGAGGCTGCGGTTGCCCTGGGACGCCTTGATGACCAGCACGGGATCGCCATGGAAATCGCCGACCTTGTGGCCGAAGCCGAGTTCCGGGCCGATTTGCGAATGATTCGCCCCGCATCCCGGTGCCAGCCATTTGCTGGCGCGGGCCGTGACGACGCCGTGATACCAGACGTCGTCGCGCGACAACCACCCGCCATCCTCGTCAATGAGATATGGGAACCGGCCCTGCCGCTTGACCAGCGTCTTGAGCGTGCCGGGGACGTCCCAGATGGAGTGGCGCAGGTTCGAGCGTGCGTTGCCGAGGAAGGTGACCTTGATCGGGTGGCGGCCCGCCTCAAGGGTGATGCGGTTTTCCACGATATTGTCCTCATCCGTGCTGTCGTAGAACACCGTGCCATCGACCTCCATGATCGAATTGGCGGTCGTCTGAAAGCTGTATTCGCCTGCGCGTGAGATGCGGATGAACCCGCGGGCAATGGATACCGCCGGCTCATCCGGAGTGAAAAAGCCGGTGTGCGGCCAGTAACCCAGCCTCACATGCATGGTTTCGGCGGGTTCCTTCGCATCGTAATCGGCGGTAGGATCATACTCGCCGGGATGGATCGAGAGGGTCGCTCCCTCCTCGGCGTCATCATCCGCGCTGAGGTAGGTGTTCATACGCGTGGCCCCCATCGGCCCCACCTGCCCGATGCCGACCATGTTCGACTGGCCGGCGAGGATGTAAACCCGGACGGGTGCCTCCTCTCCGGATAGCGGATTCATGGCAAGCGCTGTGGCGGCAAGCCCTGCGAGAACGAGCGAGCGGGCGGTCGGTTGTCGGGACGCGTGGTCCGTCTTGGAATGATGCATTGGTAGGATTACGTGACAAGTCGGGCGGCCCTTGCGTCGATGTTTGAAAAACAGGGTGGCGTTGGCATCCACAAGGCAAGCAGCCGGAGGGCCTTAGCACCGTGGGTGTGCTTGGGCAGCATCGGGTGTGGCTGCCAGAAGGTCGCGAGCATCGCGGCCTTGTGGAGTGTGTTGGGTTTCATGGAATGGATGTGGATGAAATATAGCGCAAAAACTCCCGTTCCGGCGGGTTGCGCGGAGCGGGAGCTTTCGAGGGCCGACCGGGCCGCCGGGCGGCGGATATAAGGGCCTTAGCGGCGGCGGCGGAGCAGAAAGAGGAATCCAATGCCGCCGAGGAGGGCGGTGGTGGGTTCGGGGATGAGGGTGCCGGTGACGCTGAGGTTGTCAAATGCCGTGAAGCCGGCAGCGCCGGTGCGGCCACCAGATCCCAAACCAATATACACGTCCGGATCATCGAATGTGAAGCCCTCATACTCCATCCATTGGACTGTTGTTGATTCGCCCGCCCGCCATTCAATGTAAATATCCCCGGTCAGCCCAACAGTCGGCGTCCATGTCCATTCGGCTGAATACCAAGTATCCGCATTCACTCGTTCCGTGTTCGTCCCCGGCGAGTAGATGGCATTTTCCTCACCATCCAAAATTTGGGCATGGGCACCAAAAGTAGCCCTCCGTAAATGGAAATCAAAACAAGAATTGAATGAATCCTAGTGGGACGAACTACAGGAATGTATTTATGGAAAAAATTTTTGATTTTCTAGATTTTCAGAATCGACAACATGTCCCTTTATGGGTAGGTTTATGCCATGGGCAGATGAAAGGATTTCCAACCGATGGCCGAGCAGGTGGCCCGGCATCTGGGGGCACCGATTCGGGAGGAACGCTGGAAGGGGCGGATGCCGGGACGGGATCGTCTTGCCGGGGAATTGGGCGTGAACCGCAAGACGGTGGAACGGGCGCTGGTGCGATTGGAGGAACGGGGGGTGCTGGCAAGTGGCGGCGCGGGGAGGAGACGGGAGATTATTGAGGGACGCGGGATGACGCCGCGTTCGGCTGAGAACCTGCGGGTGAAGATCCTGGCTTATGAGACGGAGGATCTGGGGCGGGGGTTTTTCGTCGATTTGCAGCGGCGACTCGGACAATTGGGGCATGAGGTGGATTTTTCGCGCAAGACGATGATCTCCATGGGCATGGATCCGGAACGAATTGCCAAGCATGTCGCGAGTGAGGAGGCGGATTCGTGGGTGGTCATCAGCGGACCACGGGGGGTCTTGGAGTGGTTTGCGCAACAGTCCGTACCGACATTCGCGCTGTTTGGCCGGCGTCATGGCCTGCCGATCGCCGGGGTGGGTCCGGACAAGTCCCCGGTCTTGCGGGGTCTGGTCGTTCGGCTGACCGGGCTGGGGCACCGGCGGATTGTGTTGTTGTCGCGAAAGGAGCGCAGGTTGCCATCGCCGGGATTGTTGGAGCGGAATTTTCTGGAAGCGCTGGAAGCGCATGGCATCGAGACCGGTGCCTATCACCTGCCGGATTGGGATGAAACACCCGCGGGATTGCGTGACCGGCTGGACGCCATGTTCAAGCTGACGCCTCCGACGGCGTTGATTCTGGATGAGGCGTTTTTCCTCCAGGTGGCGCAGATGCATCTGGCGCGGCGGGGGATTTTCGCGCCGCAGGACATTTCGATAGTTTGCCAGGATTCGGATCCGTCGTTTGGATGGCATTTCCCGTCTATCGCGCACATTCACTGGCCATCGGAACCGATTGTGCGGCGCGTCGTGCAGTGGGTGAAGCATCTGGCGCACGGGAGAAAGGATGTCCGCCAATCGTTTACAAAGTCGGTGTTTGTTGAAGGTGGAACGATCGGTCCGCCGGGGGATTGAGGGATTTGGCGGGATTCGGGTCGGCGAGGAATAGGCATTTGAAGTTCAAGCGGCATAAGGGCATGGCTCCTGCGGCCGCCACCCATCCCATTCTCACGAACGGGCCTGCGGGGTGCTGGACTTTGATCACGGGGGTTGGTTCGCATTTCCCAATTCGATCAAGGCGTTGGCGAATGCTTCGCCGACGCGTCCGAAGAATTTGGGAGACCCTTGATAATGGAAGCCCTGGCTGGAGTGGTTTCTTGCCATGTATTCCAGTTCTTCGGGAGTGAAGATGATGGATTTTCCAGCTCTTGCCACCCCATGAAGTCTTGATGATGAGGACGGGATTCTCCAAATGTTCCGCCAGGGTCACGCCGAAGCCCCACTCCGGGCCCCATCTCATGCCGTGCCTGCCTCGCTCTCTCAGGTTTCCTCCCAAGGCAGCGCCAAAGCCGATCGTCAATGGCCCGTTTTTCTCTATGTCTTCATTGTCTCCGCTGAGCGCCGCGACATGGACGTTTTCCTGCTCACGGAAATTGCCCTCCTCGTCCATGAATTTTTCGTACAGTGGCGGGTCGTTGGGTCATCGGCAAGTCCCGGCACCACCCACCAACCTGCCAGCCCCTGCATGTTGGACTGGCCGGCGAGGATGTACACCTTGAGGGTTTTGTCCGATGCGGCGGGGCTGGCCGCGACTGGGGAATAGCTCAAGAGGGCAACGCAGATGGCTGCCGCAAATGTCTGGATGGTGGTTCTGGCTATTTGCCGCCTCTTCATGATGCTGATCATCGCGGGTCATGTTACACACCCCCCGCGTGTCTTTCGACGTTTTCCCACTCAACATTCAGTTGCAAGGTGAGAAGGAGCCGGAGGCACCTTCTACGGGGCGACTTCGACCTGGAGGCGGGCGAAGAGTTTGCCGGAGGCATCGGCGGTGGTCGCGGGCAGGGCGACGGTGACACGGTCGATGCCGGGGGCGAAGCCGTCGGGTTCTTCGGTGACGGTGATGTCCCCCACCCCGTTGCCTTGGTGGGTGGCGGTGGTCCAGCCGACGAGGTCGTTGCCGTATTCGACGGTGATGGTGGTGTTTTCATCGGCGGCGGCCTCAGCCGTGCGGCGGAAGGTGAAGAGGAGCTTGCCGTCGGGGTCGCTGATGGCGTCGATGGTGGGGATGATGGTCGCATCGTCTGACGGGTCGGTGGGGTCGCCGCCGAGGACCCATTCGAGCGCGGTGGCGAGGCCGCCGCCGTCGAAGTCGAGGGTGGGGTCGGGGTCGGTGAGGGCGGGGAACTGATCGGCCCATGTTCCGTATGGCGTGCCGACAGGCTCGGAGTCATCCGTGATGGTGAGTTCGAACGACTGGATGCCGGTATTGTTGCCAAGTGTGGTGAAGCCGATGCTGTTGATGTTGTTGATTCGGCTCTCACTCAGCGTGGTGGGACCCGCGTAGGTGCTCCAGTTGGATTCACTCGGGAGCTTGTATTGGAAGGTCGCCGTGTCGGCAGGCATGTCGATCACGACTCGCATGTCGAGGAGGTCGTCCTCACCTGCGGAGGAGCCGCTGCCGCTGATCGCACCGCCCGCTCCCGGACCCCCAAAAACCGCAAAGTTGCCATTGCCACGCCACAACATCCAATACACGCCGGTTCCAGCAACATTCCATGCGCTGGTGCTGGTGGTTTGCGTGGTCCATCCGATGCCAACCCAGTTGTTATCGGTCCGACTGTTGCGAACCCTGGCGGTGAGGGTGTAGATCGAGTCAGGATCAAACTCCGGCATCGGGAGGTTGGCCGATCCGCTGCCGGAGCTGTTCACCGTGCCGATGCCGTCAGTGTTCTTGTTGAAGACCGAAGCGGCGCGCCAGGTTTCAGTGCCTGGACGCACCTCGGGTTCCTGGCCCGCCAATGCGCCATCGGTGCCGGTGGTGAAAGCGTCGAAATAATAATCCTCCAGCGATGCCGGATCGATGGTGGTGAAGCTCCATGTTTCGCTGCCGGAAATGCCTTCAAACAGATTGCCGGCGATGTCGGTGATCGAACCGGCGTCCACTTCGACGTAGTATTGCGTTTCGATATCGAGTGGAGCTGGCAGGGCGACCGTGACTATGGCATCGGTGACCACCACGTCGCCACTCGTGACGTCGATGGTAGCGACCGCGAGGTCGCCGGCGTCGCGCACCACGATGTTGCCGCTGCCTGCGGTGACATCTTCGTCAAAGGTCATGACCAGTTCCGTGGTTGGCGGCACGTCGTCCGCACCGTTGGCCGGGCTGAGCGCCTCGATGACCGGCGGGTCAAGGTCTGGCGCGTCGGTGGTGGCGGAGAGCGCGTCGGACCAGGCCGTGGTATTTTGCGCGGGTGCCAAGTCGCGGGCGCGGACGCGATAGCTGTAGCTGGTGTCCGGAGTGAGTCCGGTGTCGGTGTATTCCGGGCTCTCCTGCCAGCCGGAGTCGTTGCCGCCGTCGGTGGCCTCGAAGTAGTATTCCACACCGCTCTCATCGGTGGCGGTGGTCGCCGTCATGGTGATCGAGGTTTCGCCGGTGGCCGTGGGTGGCACTGCGAAGCTCATCGGATCGGGTGAGGGCGGGGTGAGGTCCGGCGATTCGGTGGTGGTTGATGCAGGCGCGGACGGCGCGGTCTCGTTGCCAGCGGCGTCGCGGGCGCGCACGGTGTAGGTATAGGTTGTGCTGTGGGCGAGGCCGCTGGGTGAGAACTCGGTGGAAGCCTGCCAGCCGCTGTCCGGGCCGCCACCATCGGTGCATTCGAAGTAGTATTCGACCGCGGTGATGTCGCTGGCGGTGGTGGCCGTCATGGTGATTTCGTTTTCACCCAAGGTGGTGGGCGGCACGGCAAAGCTCATCGGGTCCGGCGTGGGCGGGGTCGCATCCACACCAGACGTTGCACCAAGCAAGTCAGACCATTCGCCAACGTTCGGCTCGGGCTCGACGGAGTCGCGGGCACGGACGCGGAAGCTGTAGCTTTCGCCGTCGTCGAGACCGGATTGGGTCCACTCGCGGTCCGTGCTCCAGTCGCTCAATGTGCTCGTAGTCACGTTTTCGAATTGATACTCCACCGGCGGCGTCTGGTCACTGGCGGCGGTGGCGCGCATGGCGATGGCACCAGTGCCAGCGCCCTGTGGCGCGACCTCGAAGGTCATCGGGTTGGGCGTCGGCGGGGTTTCGTCATCCTGCATCTCAATGATGGCGCGGGCCATGCCATCGCCCACAAGGCTATACAATTCCGAGTTATGGAAATAGTGAATCCCATCGCCATTCGGTGACTCGTCGCGCGGACGCCAGTAGTGGCGGGCCTCGATGGTCTTCACATTGCCCTCGAAGTCCGGATGTCTACCGGTTTCGCCGCTGACGTTGAGCTGCGCCTCGGCGATGAGTTGGGAATTCGTGCCCTGACCAAATCCACTGACGGCGTAGGTCGCGATGGCGAAGGGTGCGCTGGGCATTACCTGGCCGGGGTAGCGGTTTTCATAATACTTGCGGATCTCGCGGATGAAGCGGGCCATGTTTTCCTCGTATTTGGCGGTCGCGGCACTCGGATTCGCGTTGGCGTCGTCGAAACCCTGGAACCAACCGAAGCCGGCGATTTCGAAGCCCTGGTCCGCCCATTGCGGGTATTCGCTGGCCCAGTCATCCAGGATGGTGGCGACATTGGGTATTGGATCGACCGGATCTCCAGTCGGTTCCGGCCAGTCATCGGGGTGCATGAACCAGCGGTTGAATTCGAGACCGGCATACCAGTTGCCGGGATTCGGCGTGGTGCCGGTCTGCCAGCGGCGCGGGCTCTCACCGTGGCCGGGGTAACTATGACCGTCGGTCCAGTCGAATTGCTCGCTGCCGGGAGGCAGAAGATCCCATAGCAGTCCGCGGTTGCCCACCGAGGCCTTGATGATGAGGACGGGTGCGTCGTGATACCAACCCATCAGGTGACCGAAGCCGAGTTCCGGGCCGATCGAGCCGCTGTTGCGGCCAAAGCCGGGACGCATCGGGCCGTTGCCGAGCGCGGCGGCGACGCCGCGGTAGTAAACGTTGTTGAGTTCCATGTAACCGCCCTCTGGATCGAGGAAGTTGGGGAATCGGTTCTGCCTTTGAGTGATGGTTTCCAGCGTGCCGGGATCGCTGCCGGAAATCTGGCCGAAGCCGACCATGTTCGACTGGCCGGAGAGGATATAGACTTTGACCGGTTTGTCGGAGGCACCGGGTGAACCATCGTGAAGCGGCAGCGGATAGGGGACACCGGGCTTGTCGTCGGGGTCGAGCGGATCGGTGAAGGAGGCGTAGATTTCATACCAGTCGCCCACGCCATCGCCGTCGGTATCGGGGTTGAGCGGATCGGTGCCGTAGATGGCCACCTCGCGGCCGTCGGAGAGCCCGTCGCCGTCGGTGTCCCGATTGAGCGGATCGGTGCCGAAGGTGATTTCACCGTAGAAGGTGCGCTCGCCGCCGTTGTCTTCGAAGAAAATACCGGCTTCCTCCCACGCGGTGTAGCGCGGATCTCCACTGGTGACCGTGATGTTTGCGCCATCGGCGAGCCCGTCACCATCGGTGTCCGGGTCGAGTGGATCGGTGCCGAAGTGGTCTTCGCCGTAGAAGGTGCGCCCGGCACCGTCGTCCGTGTAGTGGATGCCGGCAGCAGCAAAATCAGCGTAGCGGTCGTCGGCACTGGTGACGGTGAGGTTGCCGCCGTCCAGCAGGCCATCGCCGTCCGTGTCCGGATTTGTGGGGTCCGTGCCGAGGAGGAATTCCTGCATGTTGGTGAGGCCGTCGCCATCGGGGTCATCCCCGGCACCCGAGCCGGGTGCGGTGATGGAGCCGAAGTATTCGATTTTCCATGCATCCGGGATGCCGTCGCCATCACTGTCGATGACGATGAAATCAAACAGGTCGCCCTCTTCGGGAGTACCGTCCGGCGAGCCATCGCGATAGGTATCGACGCGCCAATAATAATCGGCCGCACCCGGAGCGTTGACCGTCACGCTGGTGGTGTTGAGTCCGGCTGAAACGACTTGCGTCAGGTCGCCGGGCTCGGTCCCGAACCAAACATCGACCCAGACGTCCTCCTCTGGAGCGGGTGGGAGGTTGCGCCAACTTAACTCGACATCTCCCGCTGGGAGAATGCTGCCGAAATCAGGATCCGGCACCTGCGGGTGCTGGACCACGCCATAAAACTGGATCTCGCGCAGGCCGCCGTAGGTGTCGTCACCACTCCAGGCCAGCACGTTGAAGCGATAGTATTTGAAGCCATCCGGTGAATCGACGGTGAAGTTGACCCAAGTATCGTTGGGAACTATCGGTATGTCCTCAACCTCGTGGACCACCGTCCAGTTGACACCATCGTCCGAGCCGAGAAGTTGATGATCTTTGGGGCTTCTCAGTGCGTTGTTGAAGCCCTGGCCCATCACGCGGTAGGATTGCACGATATACCGCTGATCATCGGTGAACTGCCAGGTCACATAGCCCGGGATGGTGGATTGCCGCGGTAGCCAGCGATCCGAGTTGGATGTGCCACCGTTGAATGCGTTTTCCGGGCCAAAGTCTGAATGCGTCGGCGATCCGTCGACCACCTCCCCGTTGGCGGGGACCGAGATGTGATCGCCCGGGAGTTGGGCGTGTGCGGTGTCGGGCAAGAGGAACAAGCTTAACATGAAAGTCAGTGCGGCAAGTCCCGGAAGATGGATAAAGTGGGTTTTCTTCTTTTTCGTGTTCACGAATTTATTGAAATACATTTCAACGGAAATACGAAGGCTATTTTTTCCAGAACCTGTTACCTTCAGGGGCAGGTGGATTTCAATGGCGGCTTATCTGTGGATGGTGGGGTGATCGGCCTTGTTTCTTGATAAAAAAACGCACCGCTCAAAAAAGAGCGGTGCGTTTATTTGAGCGCGGGGATAAAGGTCGATTAAGGGATGGCCACGACCGCTCTGAGACGGGCGAAGAGTTTGCCATTGCCGGCCTTGGAGGCCGGGATGGTTGCGGTGACTTCGAGCGGGCTGCTGCCTGTGATGGTAAAGACCACGTCGTCCACCGTGCTGCTGGTGTCGGGCACGGTGACGGTCGTCCAGGCATCGGAAATGCCGAGGTCGCTACTGTGCTCGATGCTCAGGGTCGCGCTGCCGCGTGCGTCGGCGTCGAGCATGCTGAAGGTGAGCACCAGACCGCCGGCGTCTTCGTTGGCAACGGGCAGGAGGTCGATGGCGTTGTCGCCCGGGCTGGCGGCGCCGAGCAGGAAGGCGAGGCCGTTGGGGACGCCGTCGCCGCTTTCATCGCCATCGAAGGCCACACCGGGGCCGGCCCAGAGTTCGAAAGGCGTTCCGGTGGGCTCCTCATCATAGGTGAGGGTGATGGTGCCTGACCAGGTGCCACCCTCTTGCGGGGCACCCTCGTTGAGGTTGAATGAGTTGCCGAGGAAGATACCGGTGGTGGCAAGGTCGATGGTGCCGGCGTCCGACCAATCGGCTTCGAATTTGGTGTCCACCAGGGGTGCGGGCGGTTCTTCATCGGCAGCGGCGGGCCAGCCGAGCTGGACGGTTGCACCGAAATCGATCATTCCATTGGTGATGACGACCGAGAAGTCGTCGCCAGGGGTTTCCGGAGTGGGATCAAACAGGACCGCTAGATCGCTGGCGAAGTTCTCGTTGTCGGTGCTTATAAGCTCTGCATCGATCTCAATGGAGCGCAGGATGGAACCTTCCGGCAGGGCCGGGATGGGCAGGTTGAGCGCGCCGAAGGTGCCGAAGGCGCCACCGGGAATCTGCGTGCCCTCACCAAGGTCAATGACGAGAGTTGTCGTGGGGTTGGGTTCCACCACGACCAATTCGATGTCGTTGCCGCTGATTTGAAGCGTTGCATTCAAGGTTCCAATGGTGCCCTGGATGTCCGAACCATCCAAGGTTCCGGTCAATGTATCACTGGAGATCAGCGTGTAGGTCCCGCCCCCAAGGCCGCCGACATCGGTGAAGTCGAAATCGTCGAAGCCGAGCAGGCCTTCGCCAATATCGAGAGCACCGCTGACGGAGATTTGGTCGCTGGCGGCGATTGAGCCGATTTCATAAAACAACCGGCCGTTGCCACCGGCCATGGCCGAGATGTTGAGATCGCCGCCAAAGGTCAATTTGGCGCCGAGATTTGCGTCTGCGGCGACCGTGACGTCGCCACCGAGAGTGCCGGATCCGTCGAGTGTGCTGGTGCCATTGACCTCCACCGGACCCGTCGCCTGCGACTGGTCGCCATTGATGACCAGCGTGCCCGCACTGACGGTGGTGGTGCCGGTGTAGCTGTTGTCGCCAGTGAGAATCCAGCTGCCTCCATCGAGTTTTGTAAGGTTCAAGGCGCTTGGATCATCCCCATCGCCAGGGCCGTCGGTAATGCTGCCGGCAATCGTATTGTCCTGGCCGCTGGAACCGCTGAGCCGGAAATTCAGGTCTGTCCCGGTGTGCTCGTTGATGATGTCGGTATTGATCATCAGGGCATGATCGTTGTTGCTATTCCTGATCTCGTAGCGTCCAAGAACAGTAGAGCCGTAAAGCTCGATCTGACGGGTATTGAAAACCATATCCTCCACACCACCTGAATCGAATTCAAATAAGTGCGTCCTGATCCTGGTTGCCCCCCCCGCATCCGGGCCTATGCCTGCAATACCAAACCGCATCAAACCGCCGTCCCCCAGGCTGTTGACCCTGAATGTGGCGCTGCGGGGCATGTCATAATCGAGATCGCCGGTGAAGGTGTTGGTGGTGCTCGTCAAGTTGATACGCTGGTTGCCGGCACCATACTGTTGGTGAGTTAGGGTGCCGGTGCCGGTAACCGGTCCGCTGATGGTATAGTTGTTGTTATTGACGCCGGATCTGAACTCGGCGCCTTCGTTGATGTGGATTCCACCGTTGACCTGGGTGCCGTTTTCGAAGTGGGCGAAGGACGTGCCGCTGACGGTGATCTGGTTGTCGTTCAGGCCGGCCTGATTGGTTCTCGTGGTGCCGTCTCCGGGTTGGTTGTAGCCGAGGCTGCCACCGTTGAGTTGGATGCCGCCTGTGAAGGTGTTCTCTCCCCGCAGGGCGATGCCCCCGTTGACGGCCCCGCCGGTGATTTCCAATCCGTTGCTTCCAGCAATCGGGCTTGTGATCCGGACGAAGCGTCCACTGGAAGCGGAGATGAGCGGTGAGTCGGTCTCGACGTCAAACGTGAGGATTTCTCCTTCTGGTGATTCGATCCTCAGGTTCTGGTTACGGTCCACGATGAGGCTTCCGAGGGTGACATCCTCATCGAGATTCACAGTCTGTGCACCCGAGGAATTGACGGTGAAGGAGGCGATTGCCCCGGTGCCTCCGGCAACAGTGTCGTCCAACCAGTTGGTGGCGTCGGTCCAATCATAGGTCCCTCCTTCCGGCTGATTCCAAGTGCCGTCGGTCTGACCGCTGGCGTAGGAAATGGCGATGACGGACGCGCCGAGGGCGGCGAGGATGGGGCGAAGGGTGGGTTTGAATTTCATGGCTATTGGATGATGTGCGGACTCCTATAAGTGAGTTACTCGCCGTGAAAATACCCCACCATGATCCGCCATGACCAGAAAAATATTCCGGCGGAAAAATTTCATGCAACATGTGCGGCCTGTCACTTTATTTGACAGGCCGAAGGTTTTGGCGGTATCCAGGCATTGGGGAAAGGTCCTGCAAGTGGTCCTCCGATCGGCGCGGCAGGTTCCGGTCCGGATTTGGTCATGGTTTGCCGGGGGAAGCGGGATCCTTGTGGCGTTGAAGGTTGCTGGCACTCCACGTTTGCGGAAATGGGTCCCCGTGGCACCCGCATCCCGAGCTTGACGAGTTGCGGATGGTTTACCCGGGAGACACCGGCGTTGCCAGATGACGGACGGTGTCGAGGTTCGCCCGCTTTCGGAGTGCGTCAATCGGCGGCGACGGTGACATTGAGGCGGACGAAGAGTCTGCCGTCGCCGGCAAGGCTTGCGGGCAGGGCGACAGTGACGCGGTCGATGCCTGCCGCGAAGCCGTCGGCCTCTTCGGTGATGGTGATGTCCCCGGCTCCGGTGCCCTCGTGAGTGGCGGCCGTCCAGCCGGCGAGGTCGCTGCCGTATTCGACGGTGATGGTGGTGTTTTCGTCCGCAGCGGCCTCCGCGGTGCGGCGGAAGATGAAGAGGAGTTTACCGTCGGGGTCGCTGGTGGAGTCGATGGTCGGGATGATGGTGGCGTCGTCTGCCGGATCCGTCGGGTCGCCGCCGAGCACCCATTCGAGGGCGGTGGCGAGGCCGCCGCCGTCGAAGTCGAGAGTGGGGTCCGGGTTGGTCAAACCGGGGAAACTTTCGGCCCAGAGGTCGAAGGGGGTGCCGATTGGCGGTGTTCCCGCCACAGTAAGCTCCTCGGAGAGGGCGTAGTAGAAGAGATTGGTCGAGGTGCCACGGCGGGCTGCTGCCCCGGAGTTGATCCAATTACCGCCGGTTGATCCAACACGGGCGAGTCCGGTGATTGCTGCATCGCCGGTGCCGAGCCGCCAGCTGGCGTTTTTCGTTCCATCCGTGTTGGTTCCGGTCCACACGCGACCTGAATCCGAACCACCACCCGGGCTGAAGACGACGCCGTTTTCATTGATCCGGATCGGCGTGGTGATGCCGCCATCCCAGATGTCTTCAAAACCGGTGGCGACCAGCTCGCCATCGAGGAGGTAAACCGGTGCGCTGACAACCGCGTTGTCGCGCGCATCGACTTGATCGGTGGACACGATGGCATACCAATCCATATCCCGAATGTTTTCGATACTGGAGCCTGAGGCCACCCCGCGGACGATATTGTTGTAGAAATCGATATCACTGGGATCGGTGGGTTCGTCTTCGCGGTTAAAACGCCCGCTGGTGACGAATGCCAGGTGGAAGGATTCACCCGGCCCGATACCGTCGGGAACCAGCGGGTCCTCCGGATCGAGGATGTTGGCGGAGGCGGCGCCGGTGGTGGCCGCCGCGGGCGCGGACCACCCGGTGGTATTCTGCGCAGGCGCCTTGTCGCGGGCGCGGACGCGGTAGGTGTAGGTGGTTTCGGGTTGAAGGCCGGTGTCGATGTAGGTGCGTTCGTCCTGCCAGCCTGAGTCGTTGCCGCCATCCGTCGCCTCGAAGTAGTATTCGACGCCGCTTTCATCGGTGGCTTCGATAGCAGTCATGGTGATGGAGCTGCCACCCACTGCGGCGGGTGGTGAGGAGAACTCCATCGGATCGGGCGAGGGCGGGGTGAGGTCGATCTTGTCGGTGGTGGCTGCGGCCGGGTCGGAATCCGCCGTGGTGTTGCCGACCGAGTCGCGGGCGCGCACCACGTAGGTGTAGGTGGTGCCGTCGTCGAGGCCGGTGTCGGTGTATTCGGGCGAGGCCTGCCAGCCCGAGTCGTTGCCGCCGTCGGTGGCCTCGAAGAAGTATTCGACGCCGTTGATGTCGGTGGCGGTGGCGGCCGTCATGGTGATGCTGTCCTCGCCAAGTGCGGCGGGCGGGCTTGCGAAGGCCATGGGATCGGGCGTGGGTGGGGTGGTGTCGGCACCGGCGGTGGCGCTGAGTTCATCCGACCAATCGCCGGTGTTTTCCAGCGCGTCGCGGGCACGCACACGGTAGGTGTAGGTCTCGCCGTCGGTGAGGCCGGTGTCGTCCCAGCGGGTGTCGGTGATCCAGCCGCTGCTGGTTCCGGTGGTGATGTTTTCGAATTCATATTCGACCGGCTGGGAGGGATCTTCGGCGGTCGTGGCGACCATGCCGATGGTCCCGGACTCCACCGCGCTGGGGGGGATCGCGAAGCTCATCGGGTTCGGCAGGGGCGGTGACTCGTCTTCCTGCAATTCGACAATGGTGCGGCCGAGGGCATCGCCCACCAACATGTAGGTCTCCGCGTTGTGGTTGTAGTGGATGCCGTCGGTATCCGGGGACACGCTTGAATCGCGCCAGTAACCGCGGACATCCATCGTTTTCACATTGCCGAAGAAATCCGGGTAGTTGCCGGTTTCGCCGCTGACATTGAGCTGGGACTGGGCGATCGATGCTTGGTTGGCATTTTGATTAAAGCCGTTCTGCGCGAAAGTCGCGATGGCAAAAGGTGCGTTGGGGATCACCTGGCCGGGGTAGCGGTTTTCGTAGTATTTACGAATCTCGCGAATGAAGCGAACCATGTTTTCCTCGTATTTCGCCCTTGAGACTTCAGACCGATTCGCATCATCGAAGCCTTGGAACCAGCCGAATCCGGCGATTTCGAAGCCCTGGTCGGACCATTGCGGGTATTCCGAAGCGAAGTTGTCGAGGATGGAGGCGACGTTGGTAATGGGGTCGAAGGGCTCCCCGGTCGGTTCGGCCCAGTCGTCCGGATCCTTGAACCAATTGTCGAACTCGCGCCCGGCATACCAGTTGATCGGTTCGGGCTCGGTGCCGGTGGGCCAGCTGAGCGGGCTGTCTCCGTATCCCGCGTAGGTGTTGCCGTTCGGCCAGTCGAACCGTTCGCTGCCGGGTGGCAGGAAATCCCAACTCAGGCCGCGGTTCCCCTGGGAGGCCTTGATGATCAGCACGGGTTCGTCGTGATACCATCCCATGACGTGGCCAAAGCCAAGTTCGGGGCCAAAACGGCTGTCGATATTACCGAAGCGGGGCTCCAGCGGACCGTTGCCAATGGCGGATGCCACGCCCCGGTAATACACGTCCTGGCGGACGACGAAGTTGTTCTCTTCATCAAGGAGCCAGGGGAATTTGTTTTCGGTGCGGGTGATGGTGTTGAGTGTGCCGGGTCCGCTGCCGCCGACACGGCCGAATCCGACCATGTTCGACTGGCCGGAGAGGATATAGACTTTCACCGGGCCGTCGTCGCTGCCCGGGGTGCCGTCGTGGGTCGGCAACGGGTAGGGGATCAACCGTTCCGGCAGATCATCCGGATCGAGCGGATCGGTGAAGAACATGTTCACGGCATACCAGTCGCCAATCCCGTTACCTGAGGTGTCGGGGTCGAGCGGATCGGTGCCGAGCAGGAACTCTTCGCCGTCGGTGAGACCGTCGAAGTCGCTGTCGGGGTTGAGCGGATCGGTGCCGAGAGTGATTTCGCCGATGAAGGTGCGCTCGGGGCCTTCTTCCGTGTAAATGTAGCCCAGGTCGGCCCATTCCTCGTAGCGGGGATCGGAGCTGGTAACGGTCATGTTCGGGCCGTCGATGAGCAGGTCGCCGTCTGTGTCGGCGTTGAGCGGATCGGTGCCGAAGTGGTTTTCCCCATAGAAAGTGCGCTCGGAACCCTCGTCAGTGAAGTAAATGCCGAGAGCGGCGAAGTCATTGTAGCGGGCGTCGGAGTCGCTGACGGTGATGTTGTCCGCGTCGAGCAGGCCGTCGCCGTCCGTGTCCGGGCTGGTGGGATCGGTGCCGAGGAGGAATTCCTCCATATTGGTGAGTCCATTGCCGCTGACGTCCTCATCCGGGTCGGCGGCGGTGGGGTCGCCGAAGTATTTTTCCTCCCACCAGTCGGGAAGGCCGTCGCCATCGGTATCCGGCGGGATTTCCACGGTGATTTTTTCCGAAAGGGCATACACGCGCAGGTTGGTGTTGAGACCCCGGCGCTCGGCCGCGCTGCCAGAGATCCAGCTGCTGCCACTCTGCCCGGCGCGGCCGGTCAGGGCGGATTCGTCTCCGTTGCGGAGGGGATATTGAGGATGCGCGGTACCCTCGCTCGTGGAGCCGGTCCAGGTAAGTTGCGCCTGCGCACCCGGGACGACGGTGAGATCCTGGGTGATCGATATCCCGTTGGCGATGGATCCATTCCACATGTCGTCAAAGCCGGTCGCGACGGGCGCGCCATCAAGGCGGTACACAGGCGCTTCCACCAGCGCGTTGTCGCGCGCATCCACCTCGGTGGTGGACAGGATGGCCTTCCATTCGAGCGCTTCGAGTACCGGCTGGATCCCAGACACGGTGGAGGCGGTGGCGGCATCGTTGACGAAGGTGTTCCAGTGGGAAATCGGGAAGTCGTCTTTCGGGTCTTCCTCGCCGCCGGAATTGCGGTTGGTCCTGTTGCTGGTGGCGAAAACCAACTGAAAGGTTTCGCCCGGTTCGACGCTTTCCGGGACCAATGGATGGTCGAAGGCGATGATGTAATCAGCGGAGGAGACGGTTGGCGACATCGCAATGGCAAGGGCGCCGAATAAGGCAAAACGGGTGCCGCCGGAGCGGACATATCGGTTCTTCATGGTCTGATTTCAGGGATTACTTCGGATGGGAATGCGGTTGCGGTGGTCACATCCGGTTGCTGGTTCACATTTTAAATGGCGGATGCCTACCCGCGAATCATTTGCGAATGACAACCATGCCCATAAAGAGTACGGTCTCGGGGTGAGGCGCTTCATGCCAGCGACCGTTGCCGAACAATTCGCAAATCATCTGCGTGCTGAGATTCTCGCCGGGATGTTTGGCGAAACGCTGCCCGGTGTGCGCAAATTGGCCGAGGAAGCGGGAGTCAGCGCGCGAACCGCGGTTGCCGCGGTGGCGCAGTTGGAACACGAGGGTTTTTTGGATACGGCGGAAACGGGCCGCGCGCACCGGATCGCGATTCCGGCTCACTTGAGCGGTGTTTCGCTGAAGATCGGCATTTCACATTATGGCAGTGAGGATCTCGAAAATCCCCGCTTACTCCGGATCACGCGTGCACTTGAGGAACTCGGGCACCGGGTTCAATTTTCCCGGAAAAGCCTCGGGGAATTGAAGATGGATGCCGGACGGGTGGCGAAGCGAGTGGCGCGGGAACGTGCGGATGCGTGGATCGTGCAAGCCGGTTCGCGGGAGGTTGTGGAATGGTTTTCAAAGCAATCGTTTCCGGCATTCGCGATGTTCGGCGTGATGAGCGGCATCGACATCGCGGGTGGTTCGGCGCGGAAGATCCCGGCGATGCGGGCCACTGTGAAACGTCTCGTGGAACTCGGCCACCGCCGGATCGTGATGGTGACGAGGCGGGAAAAACGCGAGCCGGCTCCGGAGTTGTTCGAGCGCACGTTTCTGGATGAGCTGGAAGCGCACTGTATCGAGACGGGATCATACAATCTACCCGACTGGGGGGACGACCCGACCCTCATGGGGGGCAGGTTGGAACGCTTGTTCCGCTACACGCCACCGACCGCGATGCTCGTCATTGAAAAGGAGATTTTCCTGGCGGTGCAGCACCACCTTGCCCGCATGGGCATCCACGCGCCCAAACATATCTCGCTGGTCGCCGACGATTTCGATCCCTGCTTCGAATGGATGCGCCCGAAAGTGACGCATTTCGACTGGGATGAGACCGTGCTGCTGCGGGGGATGATCGCGTGGGTCCGCGATGTGGCGCGAGGGAGGAAGAACCGGAGGAAGGTTTTTTCGGATGCCGTTCTCGTCGAGGGCGAAACAATTGGGCCAGTGAAACGTTGATGCGAACCAATCAGGAGGTGGGGACATCCTGTCCCCATCCTGTCCCCAGTCTCTCCCGCCCACCCAACGGCTCTTCCACTGCTCACCAATCCGCCCCATTCATTGAGGGTTTGGTTGCCGTGGATGGCAGTCACCAGGCGCTCGATCCGTCCATCCATCGCGATGACGTGATGACAACAATTTATTTCCTGGCAATTTATTTTCTGGAAATTTTTACAAGGAGAAACAAGCACACAACCCCTTTATCCTCAATGTGACATGAATTCACCCCGATGACCAAGCCGCCCCTCACGCCTGCCACGTCCTGTCCCCCGCCTTATTCCCTCGCGTCTTCGCGTGACCCGAAAATTCAATCCGCTGCCGTATCCTCGGGCCACCCTCACCCGAAGACTCGAAAGCGCGAAAGAGCGAAGTAAAAATGCCACTTTTCCAGTTGACCCACCCACTCAAATTGAGTTCTCTCGCGCCGCACTATTGCGAATGAGTCTCAATATCATACCATGAAACACCTCCAAATCGCCCTCGCCACGCTCGCCACCGCCTCCGTCTCCATCGCCCAGGATGCGCTGCAAACCCTCCAGCCCCTCACCGTCACCGGCGGCGAGGCGGAGATCTTCAGGTCCGTCGGAGCCGCCACCTTCATCACAGAGGAGGAAATCCGCCGGTCCAGCCACACCAACATCAGCCAGGTGCTCGCCAGGGTGCCCGGCGCATACGTGCGCGATGAGGAGGGCTTCGGCAACTTCCCCAACATCTCGCTGCGCGGCGGCGACGGCACCCGTACCGCCAAGGTCACCGTGATGGAGGACGGCATCCTCGCCGCCCCCGCCACCTACTCCGCGCCGGCCGCATACTACTTCCCGCGCGTCAGCCGCATGAGCGGCGTGGAGGTCATGAAAGGCTCGTCCCAGGTCCGCTACGGCCCGCTCACCACCGGCGGAGTCCTCAATTTCCTCTCCACCCCCATCCCGGACGAGCGCCGCTTTTACTCCAAGACCACCTACGGCTCGCACCACACCTTCTTCAACCACACCCACTACGGCGACACCGTCGAGACCGCGGCCGGGCGCTTCGGCTTCGTCATCGAGAACCTCTATCACTCCAGCGACGGCTTCCGCGAGATCGACGGCTCGGACCGGGACACCGGCTTCGAACTCTTCGAGCCCATGCTCAAGCTCTCCTTCGAGCCGGACACCGCGCTGAAACAGAAATTCGAATTCAAAATTGGTTACACCGATTTCGATGCCGACGAAACCTACGTCGGCCTCACCGAGGCCGACCTCCGCGCCAACCCGGACCGCCGCTACGCCGGCTCCGTCATCGACAACATCACCACCGAACAGACGCGCACCCACCTCAAGTGGATGGCCGAGCCCACGCCCGACATCCGCATCGAATCCGCCGTCTATTACCACGACTTCAGCCGCAACTGGTTCAAGGCCGACCGCGTCGGGCAGACCGGCGGCCCGCTGCGCAACATCCACGAGGTGCTCGCCCCCGGCTCCGCATTCGGCACCGAACTCGACATCCTCCGCGGCGAGGCCGCCGGCGACGTCCGCGTCAAGGGCAACGCGCGCGACTACCGGACCTTCGGCTGGCAGAACCAGGTGAACCACACCTTCGAGACCGGCGCGCTCGAACACGACCTCGCCGTCGGCCTGCGCGTCCACCGCGACGAAATGCGGCGCAACCAATACACCACCACCTACCTCGGCGACGGCGCGGGCAACTTCACGCCCGACCCCGCCCGCACCCGCGTCTTCCTTCCCAACGAGAACGACATCAACCGCACCACCGCCACCGCCGTTTACATCGAGGACAAGATCACCACCGGCCCTCTCACCCTGCGCCCCGGCATCCGCTACGAATACCTCGACCTCGAATTCCGCGACCGCAACAACGCCGCCAACAACCTCGACGGCTCCAACAACCTCTGGTCCGGCGGCATGGGCGCGACCTGGGAGTTCGACGAATCCCGCGCGCTCTTCGGCGGCATCCACCGCGGCGTGAGCCTGCCCGGCGTCCGCGCCTCGCTCCGCGACGGCGTCGGGGAGGAACGCTCCACCGGATACGAACTCGGCTACCGCCAGCGCGGCGGAAACTGGAACGCCGAGGTCGCCGCCTTCTTCACCGACTTCAGCAACATCATCTCCGTGGACACCGGCGTCGGCGGAATCAACAACCGGAACGCCGGAGCCGCCGAGGTCTGGGGCTTCGAGGGCCTCGTCGAATACGACCCGATGTTCGGATCGGGCACCGGATTCAATCTCCCGATGTATCTCTCCGCCACCTGGACCAGCGCCGAATTCAAGGGCACCACCGCCGGCCTCGCCGGCGGCGGCGACGGCATGTTCGCAGGCGGCAGGGACGGCAACGAAATCCCCTACACCCCCGAATGGAAACTCGCCGCCGGCATCGGCGTCGGCTACGAGGCCTTCGCCCTCAACCTCGACGCCACCTACACCAGCTCCACCTGGGGCACCGGCTACAATGGCGACCTCCGCCCCGGCACCCCCACCGTGCGAGACGGCAAAATCCCCGCCCTATTCCTCGTCGATCTCACCGGTTCCTACCGATTGAACGACAACATCAAACTGCTGGCGGGCATCCACAACCTCTTCGACCAGCGCAAGCTCACCAGCCGCATCCCCGAAGGCCCCCGCGCCAACGCCCCTCGCATGATCTTCGCCGGCCTCGAGGCGGAATTCTGACCCCCCGTAGCAGGAGTCTCCGACTCCTTCCTTTTCTGGGAAAAGCTAGTCCCGTCAGTGTCCGCCCATCGGCGGTGCGAGCTCCCGACGAACGTGACGAAAAGTTGCCACAAAAAGCACAAAGGCCACAAAAAAGAAAAATCGTAATGTCCTGATTTTGTGAATTTTGTGCCTCTTGTGGCCTGCCAATAACGGGTTTTCAAAGTTGGCTGCGGTATTTGTCCGCCCATCGACGGTTGATGCTCATGTGGTGGATGAGAATGGAATGCGTATGAGTGAGCCGCCAAGCGGCTTCACCATTCACCTTCTCATCCACCCACACGGCAGGAGGACCGTGCCTCTTTTATATTTCTGCTCGTGCAAAATCCGCCATGCGGCCTCCCCAGCCCCGGCTCCCGCCATCCCGGCGGAGGAAAAACGCCCGTCCACGATCAGTCCTCCCGCAAATCCCACTCCAAACCACCCCGGATCAAAACACCCGTTTGACGA
>SLAV01000339.1 GCA_007126655.1 Haloferula sp.
GGCCCACCGCAACATCGTCGAGGCCGTCGAAAGCGGCGACCCCGATCTCGCCGCCGCCGCCATGAACGCCCACCTTCAGGCTTCCCGCAGGCATTTCGCCGATCACGAGGCGGACGCAAAGCCCGGCCCGGACCCGCGAAGCCGGGAGTGACCGCCCGCTTTCAAGATCCAGGTCAGCTTCATCATCATGCCAGCCCCCGCCGTCGGCTCGTGACAATTGATCGCCCCCTCCATTCTCCTCTCATCCTCCGGCGATGAAGGATCGCTTCTCCTTGGGGCGCAGGGCAGTCCGGGAGCCCGGCCCGCTATGTTACGCAATCCTGGCGGGTTATACGCCCGCGCTCGCATTTGTACGTGCACCGGAGGCACCGCACGCAGATATATGCCCCTCTTGAACCTGGAAGAAACTCCAAAACCTGCGGAAAACAGATGGAGACTCAAGACTTGAAGACGCACGACTGGAACAGAGCAGCCAGAGGTGCCTGCTACGAGCGCCGACGGCGGAGGATCCCGGCGGCGAGTAGGATTCCCGCGAGGGCGGTGCTTGGCTCGGGGATGGCGGTCCAGGTCAGGTTGGTGCCGTTAATGGAGAATGAACCAAAGTCAGCCAACTCCGTGACATTGGTTGTGACGTTAGAGAAAGAGGATGAAGCATCGAAGCCTGTCCCAAAAATGCTCGCCATCGACCAATTCTGACTGACATTCGGCGTATTCCAGAATGCATTGTTGGTGTCTTGGAGTTCGGCAAGCGCATCCCCACTGAAGATCACGTGAAATACGGATTCAGAGTTTGCAGTGACTGAATTGTTCCCCGAAATGGTACCGAACCCAGACGATGTGCTGCTCTCGCTGATGTCCCAGGTGAAAATGGAGCCGGAATTGAAGGTGAGGGAGTCGGAAAAGGTTATGTCGCCGACGCCATTGCCTCCGGGAGACAGGGTGCCATTGATCGTGGTGGCTCCGCCAAGAGTGCCATCACCGGTGAGGGTGGCTCCAGAGTTGACGATGACATCGCCAGTGGCACCGGATTGATCACCATTCACTCGCAGGATGCCGGATTCGACGGAGGTCGTACCAGAATAGGTATTGTCTCCGCCAAGGGTGAGTGTGCCCGTTTTGTCCCAGACGAGATTGCCAGTCCCGTTAATGTCGCCGTTGATGGTGGCGCTGTGGAGGTCGAGGGTGGACGTGCCGACGGTCTTGAATTTGATAACGGTGTCGCCATTGACGGTCGAGACATCGCCGCCAGACAGAACCTGCGGGCCGGAATAGCGGATGACGACGATGCCGGAACCGCCGGAGCCGCCGTTGTTTCGTCCTTGCCCAGCTCCGCCGCCGCCGCCGCCGCCCGTGTTAGCATCTCCTGCCGATCCTGTTCTCACACCGTCGTGACTTCCCCCTATGCCACCAGTAGCTGATGATCCACCCTCCGCGCCGCTGTCAGGCCCCGCGCCACCACCACCGCCTGCAGCATAAATAGTCATTGTACCGGTAATCTCACTTGAAAACCCAATTCCTCCATTTGCTCCGATACTGCTGGCTGTGTTATTAGCACCTTTACCACCAGCGCCGCCGCCACCAGCACCACCACGACGACCAGTCACAGCTCGTGAACCACCGTCGTTGCCTTGACCGTCCGTGCCGGACCCAGCGGTCCCGCCATCATCAGAGAGACGTGATCCAGCACCACCGCCTGATCCGCCGCTTGTCGGGGCTTGGCTGGCCCATCCGCCGCCACTGCCACCTTCGGCGGTGAGACCAAATGCAATACTGTCGCCTCCCTGGCCTCCGCGTCCGCCATTACTTGTATTGACGGCTCCTCCGCCTCCGACCGTGATCGAGGACATGGTGCCATTGATGTTTGTCGTTCCAGTGAGCAAGCCACCAGCACCACCGCCTCCACCAGCATCGGAGTTCGTGCCACTAGAGGTTGTCCCCCCAGCACCGCCGCCTGCGACGATGAGATAATCGATGGAGAAGTTGGCGTACGTGAAGGTGTTATCGCCGGATGCCAAGGTAATATCTCCCGGATTATCAGTGTCTAGGTTAAGGCTGATCGGGGAAGCATGAATTGCCAAAGTTGTCGTGGCGGTGATGGCCACGGCAGCGAAGTAGTGATGGAGAGATAATTTTGGCTTCATGACGTCGAATGGGGCGTGTGAATCAATCTAGCTGGCCATATTGTGGCATTAATGTGCAGATACAATGAGAATTTTTCATCATTTGAAAAAATTTGAATCCAATTCCATTCACGAATGAGAATGGTTGAATGGGGTGGTTTGTGTGCGGGGTTTTTGTGGGCGTGATCTGTTGCATGGGACGAGGGAAGGAGCCGGGAGGCATCTTTTACGGGGTGCTTGTCATCCATTCGCGGATGTGCATGGTTGGGTGGGTGAGTGTGGAGCGTATGATGGTTCGGTCTTCGCGGGAGCAGGTGTATGGGCATCTGCGGGGGATGATTGCGGATGGGACGTTACGAGGCGTTATGCCTGGGGTGTTGCGGTTGGAGGCCGAGCTGGGGGTGAGCCGGCGGGCGTTGATGGCGGCAATGGAGCGGTTGGAGACGGATGGATTGGTGACGGGGGTGCGCCCTGGGTGCCGGCGTCGGGTGGAGGAAGGGGCGGCGGCGATGGCGCGGGAGCGGCGGGTGATGCAGGTGCGGGTGCTGGCGTATGATGAGACGAGCAAGCGCTCGGTGGCGTTGCTGGAAATTTTGCACCGGCTTCGTTTGGCAGGGCATCATGCGGAATTTGCGGAGGGGTCGAGCATGGGGATGGGGATGGAGGTGCGGCAGGTGGCGCGGTTGGTGGAGGGAACGCCAGCGGATGTGTGGCTGGTGGCGGCGGGATCGCGCGGGATTTTGGAGTGGTTTTCGAAACGGAAGGAGCCGGTGTTCGCGGTGTTTGGTCGGCACCAGGGGCTGCCGATGGCGGGGGTTGGGCCGGATTTTGCGACGGCGATGGAGGAGATGGCGCATCGGTTGCTGGATCTGGATCACCGCCGGATCGTGCTGTTGGTGAACCGGGAGCGGCGGGTGCCGCGGCCGGGGGTGCCGGAGCGGGCGTTTCTCAAGGTGCTGGCGGCGCGGGGGATCGAGGTGGGGGAGTATCACTGCCCGGATTGGGGGGATGACAAGGCGGGGTTTCTCGGCTGTTTGGAATCCCTCTTCGCGCTGACGCCGCCGACGGCGCTGGTGGTGGCGGAGCCGTTCATGTTTCTGGCGGCGACGCAGTTCCTGCATGCGCGGCAGCTACGGGTGCCGGAGGATGTGTCGATGGTGTGCCTGGAGAGCGATCCGGTGTTCGCATGGAGCGAGCCGGAGGTGGGGCGGATCGAGTGGGACTCGCGCCAGCTGGCACGGTTGGCGGAACGATGGGTGACGCAGGTGGCGGCGGGGACGCGGACGGATGAGAAATGGAAGATTCGGGCGGTTTTTTTGGAGAGGGGGACGGTGGCGCGGGTGGGGGGGGATTGAGGATTGAGGGTTGGTTGTTTTTGATTTGGCGGTTGCTGACAGGCAGCTTTTGTAAGACTTGTAACTACTTCTATATTGTCAAGATTATTTCTTGAAAAAATGCTGATTTTACGGCGATTTCCGGTATGCGGCAAGAATCCGGCGGAATTCCTCCCCATATCCACAAGGAAAGACAAAAATCCGCCTCAAAACACCACCGCAATGAACATCCCGATGGCCCCATCGGGGCCATCGCCTTACGCTTCACGTCATTCATGGAAGACTACCGAGGCTATTTCCGGGTTGTGCGCCACGAACGGCCGGTCTCGCTGTGATCGTGCGGCAGCATGCGTGCCGGTATTGGATCGAACGCGATTTCCAGGATGCCAAGACCTCCCTCGGCATGGCAGACTATCAGGCGCGGGGCTGGTTGGCGTGGCAGCATCACATGTCGATGCTCATGTTGGCCATGCTGTTCATGATGAGGGAGCGCAAGGTCAACCAGAAGCGGGTGGAGCTGCTCAGCTACACCGACGTCGTCGAAATGCTTTGTATCTTCCTGCCGAGAGGCGACGTCAGGCCCGTGGATGTGTATCGCATTATCGCGCGCAGGCACAGAAAACGACGGGCGGCCACGGAATCCGCAAGGAAAGCCCTGGCACGAAACCGGATCAAGCTGAAGGATGTCTTAAGAAAGAAGGATCAATCAAACAAAGTAGGAACAATCAGAAAGGAAGAAAGATGAGCGCTTGGAAAACAACCCTGTTCACTGGTTTGGCCCTTGTATCCGGCACGCTGCTGGCCGCCGAATTCCATGTCGACACGCGGTCCCCGCATGCCGATGACGCCAACCCTGGCACGCGCGAGCAACCGTGGAAGACGTTCGCGCCCGCCCGTGAACGGCACTTCCAGCCCGGGGACCGGATTCTGATCCATAGCGGCACCTACTGGGACAAGCTAGATCTGGAAAATCTGGAAGGCACGCCCGAGGCTCCGATCATCATCGAAGGGGTCATGGATGGAGGCCCCGTGATCATCAAGGGATCCGAACGGTTCAAGGGTGACTGGAGACGCATTCTGGACGGGCCGGAGGATCTCGTCGAGCCTTACCCGGATGCCTTCCGACGCCGCTGGGTGGTCGATTGTCCCGGCCCGCGGGTCAACCAGGTGGTGCTGAGCGACCAGCGGTTCCTGCAGCAGATCGGTCCGAACCGCTACAGCCTGGATACATCGGTTTCCTACGTGCGCCTGCCGCCGGTCGGCGAAACGGTCGAAGACATGTTCCGCTGGACATTCTTCCATGATGTCGAGAACGAGAAACTCTACATCGATGTAGTCGGATCCCCTTCCTGGTATCTGATTGATGTCTCTCGCGGAGGGGCCGTGCTGCGGCTTGTCAACGCGCGGCATGTGGTTGTGAGAAATCTCGATGTCCGCTACGGCGGCAATGGGCCAACCGTGATGAAGAGCGATCATGTGCGGCTCGAGAACGTCACGTCCTTCGGCAATTCTGTTGATGGATTCGCTGTGCGCCTCTCCCGGAACGTCACGCTCTACCGCTGTCGCGCGGTACACAACGGACGAACCGGTATTGGTTTGGCAGCCACCTACGACTGCGATGTGATCGAGACGGAAATTCTCGAGAATAATTACCGGAGCTTTCATACCGGATGGCACGCGGGTGGCACCAAGAACGTCAAGACGGTCCGCACATCGTTCGTCAACTGCATCGTGGCGCGCAACAACGGGGATGGCATCTGGTTCGATATCGACTGTCAGGAAACGCGCATCGCCGGGAACCGAATTCATGACAACCGGGGCAACGGCGTCCATTACGAGATCTCGTTCGGCGAAAGCATCGTGGCCAACAATCTGATCTATCGGAATGTCCACTCGGGTGTGTACCTGTCTTGCTCGGCCGGCACCCTGGTCGCGCACAATACCCTCGTCGGGAACGGGCGCGGCATATCCGTGGCGGGTGGCGGCCGTCGTTTCGTGGTGCCGCGACCTCCGGCGATCGATGTGTCGGATGGCGGGCGGATCTGGAGAGAGGCGGGCGGTCGCGACGGGTTATACCCGATGTCCGACAACCGCGTTCTGAACAATCTGCTGATCCGCAACGGAACGACAGGTGACCGGTCGCCGGACGCTCCTGAATTGCTGATCCAGGACCATCCGGTTTCGACCGACAATGTATCGGATTTCAATGTCTTCGTCGGGGGGTGGTGGCCGGTGCGTCTCGGGCGGAACTGGAATGACCGGCGGACCCTCGATGACTGGCGGCAGGTCACGGATTGGGATACGCATTCCGTGGTCGTTGATGACTTGGCCTACACGATCAATGCCAACGGCGTGTTTTCGTGGGACGATCCCGCTGACGCCGGACGGGTCTTGCGTGTGTGTCCGCCGCTGGAAGAAGTGGGCGAAGATCTGCACGGTCGGCAGCGAACAGGGGACCGGGTTCATGCCGGGGCGGAGGCCCTGGCGGATGGCGGTTGATTGTGTGCATCGACCTCGATCTGGACATCGACCCGCGTACCAGACGCCGCTGTTCCTGCTGCGGCGGCAAGGGTCGTGTCCACGACACCCTCGCCGTCCGGCGCTGGCATTACGTCCCGCTTTGGAACATCCCGGTCTTCCTCAACTACGCGCCACGGCGCGTGGTCTGCCCGAGAACCGGCAAACCCACTTGGAGGTTCTGCATCTCCTGCCAATGCTTGGGCTGGGATTCCGCGAGGTAGCCGCACACTTGCGCAGGAACAAGGCCCGCCCCGCATCCACAGGTCGTTCTGGTGCTCCCGCCCCACTTCACCTGGCGCCACGCCGGAGACATCCACAAACTGGATGCGCCCGGCCAGCGATTCCGACACGCCCTTGACCAGCTCCCATGAGGCGCTGCCGAGCAACAGGAACACGCAGCGGCGCATCCGATCGTCGCACGGCGGACGCAGAGGGGCGAACAACCCGGGCGTGCGATGCGCTTCGTCGATGATCACCAGCCCCTCCTGCCCGGAAAGAAGGGTGGTAATGACGGGGGTGCACGACGACGGTGGGCACGAGGCCCTTGCGATGTGTGGCCCGTTCCAAGCGCATGCTCCATCACTCTTGCTTGCATAGCCCTTGGCGAAACCGTATGCACATCCAGCCCAAGTGTTGACCAACTGCTGGTCCATGGTGTTAGCGATGTCACGACCGCGCCAGCATGGCACACAACCCGACGATCTCCGACCTCCGCCATCCGTCTTCTCATCCGCAAATGCAACCGGGACGCTCGCGCTCCACCACCACCCATGCGCTTCACCATCATCACCCCCAGTCTCAATTACGGTCGCTTCCTGGGCGATTGCCTGGAGAGCGTGGCGATGCAGGCGACCCCACCCGGGGACGAGCGGACTTCGGCCACGGTTGTAAACGAAACGCCAAAGCCAGGCGCCGGGCAGATTCCTCCAATCTCCAATCTCCAATCTCCAATTCCCCTTTCCATCGAACATCTCGTCTTCGACGCGGGGTCGGCCGACGGCAGCGCCGAAGTCGCCGCACGATTTCCGCACATCCAATGGATCGCGGAGCCCGACCGCGGCATGAGCCACGCCATCAACAAGGGCTTCGACCGCGCCACCGGCGACTGGGTGATGTGGCTCAACGCAGACGACCGCCTCAAACCTGGTGCGCTCTCACAAATCGCGGAAACCCTCGGGAAATCCGATGCCGACATCGTCTATGCCGGTTGGGATTTCATCGACGAGGACGGCCGCCACATCCGCAGCATCCGCGTGCCGCGCTGGTCCCGCTTCGTCCACATCCACCATCACTGCCTCATTGGCTCGACGGCCGCGTTTTATCGCAAGTCCACCGTCATCGACGCCGGCCACCGACTGCACGAGGACTTCAGGTATGTGATGGACGGCGAGTTCTTCGCGCGCCTCGACGCCGCGGGCCTGCGCATCCAGCGCGCCCCCGGCACCCTCGCCGACTTCCGCCTGCACGACGCCAACGCCTCGCAGCGCCACCTCGGCAGATCCCGCGACCTCGAAACCATCCTCGCAGCCGAGCGCCAGCACGTTGAGTCCCGCGCCATCCGCCGCGCCTACGGCATCACCCTCTTCGACGACCCCTACCTAAACGGCCTGACCGACGGCATCCTCTGGCTCGCCGCAAAGGCATGGAAAGCAACGCTCAAACCGTAGCCGCGACCGCGGCATCACCGCGTGGCACACCCACCCGATACCCCTCTCATGAATGTCAGTTGGAAATTGCACAAAGCCTTGGAGCTGATGCGGGATCAATGGTTCCTCCCGCGTGATGTGGAGCGCAACGCCCTGCTTGTCGGCCGGATGCTTTCGCAGCGCCTGGCGTCGGCGCGGCCGCGGAAGGGACTGGGCGATGTCGAGTTCCGGGTCTTCTCGCAATGGGGGGACGATGGAATCATCCAGTGGCTGAAGCACAATCTCGAGTTTCCCTCCGAAACGTTCATCGAATTCGGCGTCGAGGATTACCGCGAGGCGAGCACGCGGTTCCTGCTGATGAACGACAACTGGCGGGGCCTTGTGATGGACGGCTCGGCGCGCAACATCCGGCGGATCCGCGGCGCCCGCTGGTTCTGGCGGCACGACCTGACAGCGGACCACGCCTGGGTGGACGCGGAAAACGTGAACCCGCTGCTGGCCGGCTTCACCCGGGGTTGCGACCCGGGCATCCTGCACATCGATGTGGACGGCAACGACTACTGGATCTGGAAAAGCCTGGATATCTGCTCGCCGCGCGTGGTCATCGTGGAATACAACGCCGTGTTCGGCCTGGAATCCGCCGTGACCGTTCCGTATGATCCCTCGTTCCACCGCTCCCGCGCGCACCACAGCCATTTGTATTTTGGTGCCTCGCTCGCGGCGTTGCAACGCCTTGCCGGGGAAAAAGGATACGCGTTGGCCGGATGCAACAGCGCCGGCAACAACGCGTATTTCGTCCGGCGCGACCTGTTGAACGACGTGGTGCGCGAGGTACCCGTCGCCGAAGCGTTCGCGGACTCGCGCTTTCGCGAAAGCCGTGACGCAAGCGGGCGGCTCACCTGCCGGAGCGGGGCGGATCGTTTGGAAATACTGCGGGGACTTCCCGTCGTGGACGTTAGCACAGGCGAAACCCGACCGCTTTGACCCGGGAACGCAGAACCACCATCGAAAGTCGAAACACCACCATGGACCGGAAACACATGCGGATCGCCGCGGTCTTTGCCACCATGAACCGCTCGGCGACGGCCTGTGCGGCAGTACGGGCGCTCGCCGCTCAAAGTCATCCGCCCGCTGTGGTGGTGGTGGCCGACAACGCGTCGTCCGATCCCACGGCGGAGGATTTGCGCGGCATGCGTAATCTCCCTTTCCCACTCGTGGTGGAGCAGTTGCCGGAGAACCTCGGCAACGCCGGCGGCATCGCGCGGGCCATCGAGATCGCTTTCGACCGGGGTGCAGGCGCGGTATGGATCCTGGACGACGACTCGCTCCCGCGGCCCGACTCGCTCGAACATCTGGTTGGCGCCCAAGTGCCGGAATTGGCGATCCCCACGCCGCTCCAACTCGACCCGGCGACCGGCGGCCTCACCTGGCCGTTGCTGGTGAAACCCGCCGCAGGCAGGTCAGGGACGGATGACTGGGTGATGGAGGATGATCCCCGCGCGATCGCCGCGATGGACGGCGTGTTCGAGGTCCGCGCCGCCTGGACGGGGATTCTGCTGGATCATGCGGCATGGAAGGCCACCGGCCCCGTCGATGCCTCGTGGTTCATCCGCGGCGAGGACGAGGACTATGCCGCCCGGCTTAGCCGGACCGGCCGCCGGTTCCTGCTCGTCCGCGACGCCGTGCTCGACCACCCCGGCCCGAAACGCATGATTCGCTGGAAACTCGGATCCCGCACGTTCATCCACGAGCCGGGCCTGGCGGACTGGAAAATGCACTACATGATCCGCAACCGCGTGTGCCGGAGCCGCCGCCACGGGCGCGGCCTCACCGCCCTCGGCGTGGCCGCGCTCCACGGCCTCGCGGTCGCGCGGTACGACGGCATCCGGAAACTCCCCGTCTGGTTCATGGCGTGCCGCGAAGGATGGGCCGGGCGGCTCGGAAAATGGAAACACCACCCGTGACGCCACAGGCCGCCCGCGTGCCTACAACGGACGCGGAAACGGAAACGGCAGCCGCGCGTGCAGCCGCCGGGCGTATCTGCCATGCACCCACGCCGCCGCGAAAATCCCCGCCGCGTTCACAATCAGGTCCATCACATCGTCCCAGCCGAAGCCGAACCCATACAGCACCTGCGACGCCTCGATCGCAATGGAAAGCCCGAAACCCAGCCACACCGCACGGCGCGCGCCGACAAACCACGCCATCGCGAGCACCGGCCCGAACAGGAGCGCCACATGCATCAGTGGCCGCAGCCATGGCAGCCACTGGCGCAGCCGCAGCGCCGGATCCAACGCCGGCGGCAGTTCCTCCAGGATCGGCTCGCTGTCGTCCATCCCGGGAACCACCAGCATCCTCACGCCCGGTCCCTCCGCCCCGCCGAACGCGAATGGGACGGCGAAAGGCCGCGCCACCTCCCACGGTCCGGGAAACGCATAGCCCGCCGCCACCGCCATCCAGATTCCCGCCGCCACCCACCCGCGCCACCGCGCGGGTTTTCCCGTGCCCGCGGCCAAAAGCGCGAGCGATGCCAGCATGCCGAACCCGGCCAACCACTTTCCCACCACCCACACCGCACGCTCCCGCGCGGGCACGATCTCAAGTTCAAGCAGGGCATAGCCACCGGACTGGCCGAGGTTCTGAAACCGCAGCACAGGCACCGCGCCCGCAAAGGGCGCGGACACCACCAGCGACTGCAAGCCCGACTCATCGTCATCGCGCGCCGAATGGATCCGGGACACCCCCGCCACCCCGTCATCAGTCATCCATTCCACAAAAAGCCGCCCGTCGTCCCATCTTTCGGGCCCCGGCACCAATCCCCGCGCCGCGGCGCGATACCGCACGAAAAGATGCGCGGCCCCATCGACGCCCGGAATCGCAAACGAGGCGGATTGCGGCCTGCCATCGCGGGCATGGATCACCAGTGCGCCGCCTTCGCGTTCCAATCCGGCGCGCTCCGCGCCGGCGGATGCCAAGAGACCGACGCGCGCGGCCCCGTCCACCGGCTCGAAACGATGCGCCCATGCCGCCAAAAGACAGACGGTGGATAGAATCAAAACACATCCAGCCAGCACTCCGCGCACGGCGACGACCATGCCGGAACCGCCGCCGCCACGCCACCCGAATCCACCCCAAACCACGCTTTTGGCAAGAGCATGAAGTTCGCAAGGGGTGTATTCGCAATGGGGAACACGTGAGGGCGCGTGCGGCCCCTTCTCAGATTGATTGCCAGTTTCGTTTGCATCCCGGGTCCGATTGGGATTGGATGCACGCCTCCCGCGAATTGGAATCAGCCACCCCACAAGCCCTGATCGACCATTCGCCGAACAACGCTTGCCACTCGCAATTTGGACATCCAATACCGGCAATCGGCGTGATCAAGCGCACCCTGTCCCATGGCCACCAGCCGCAACGACTCCTTCCGCATCCAGGCGCTCCAACTCACGGACGCGCTGCTTGTCTTTGTCTCATTCTGGGTTGCAACGGTGCTTCGCGATTTCTCGCTAGGAATCCTGATCGACGGTCACAGTCGCGAGGGCCTCGCCCCGTGGATGTATTGGGTGCTCTACATCGCCGTCCCCTTCACGCCGCTCGTGCTCGAGCGTTTCGATTTCTACTCCAGGATCACCCAGAAATCCTTCCCGAAGGCGGCCGGGCAGATCTCCAAGGGCATCGTGACCATCGCGCTGATCCTCGCGCTCATCGCCGTTTTCAACCAGCAGTTCGGGGCGAGCCGCCTGTTCCTCGTCTATGGTATCGCCGTCACCGGCATCGTGCTGCTCACCCGGGACCGGCTCACCGCCAGGTTCCTGCGCCGCAAGGCCCGCGACGAGGCACACAAGGAGCGCGTGATTCTCGCCGGTGCGGGCGATGAAATGGAAAACCTCCGCAACGAGCTCGACCCCGACATCGTCGCCACCTGGAACATCGTCGAATACTTCGACCTGAAGTCCCGCTCGGTCGATGAACTCTACAACCTGCTCAAGGACAAATCCGTCGGCCGCGTTGTGTTCGCCGCCAAAGCCACCGAGTTCGGCATCATCGCGCAGGCTGTCGAGGCCTGCGAGCTGCAGGGCGTCGAGGCCTGGATCGCCGCCTCGTTCATCCGCACCCAGATCGCCCGCCCGGTCTTCGACGCCGTCGGCGACCGGCCGATGCTCGTCCTGCGCTCCACGCCCGAGCTTTCGTGGGAACTCATGTTCAAGGAGGCGTTCGACCGGATCGCCGCGGTCTGCGTCATTCTCGCGACCTCGTGGCTCTGGGTCATCGCCTGGATCGGCATTCGCATCACCAGCCCGGACGCGCCGGTCTTCTACTCGCAGATGCGCGCCGGCCGCTACGGCAAACCGTTCCGCATGTGGAAGTTCCGCACCATGGTGCCCGACGCCGACAAGCTGCTGGAGAAAATCAAACGCGAACACGGCAACCAGATGGAGGGTCCCGTCTTCAAGCTCGAAGATGACCCGCGCATCTTCCCGTTCGGCAAGTGGCTGCGCAAACTCAGCATCGACGAACTCCCCCAGCTCATCAACGTGGTGGCCGGCGACATGAGCCTCGTCGGACCGCGCCCGCTCCCGCTCTACGAGGTCCAGGCATTCAAAAAACTCTCCCACCGCCGCCGTCTCAGCGTGAAACCCGGCATCACCTGCGAATGGCAGTGCAGCGGGCGGAACCGCATCATCAGCTTCGAGGAATGGGTCGAGATGGACCTCCGCTACATCGACAACTGGTCACTCTGGCTCGACTTCAAAATCCTCGTCCGAACCGTGCCCGCCGTCCTCTTCGGCCACGGCGCGAAATAATCCCCCTGTGACGCGGTCGTGGGAACGCGATCCCCCACCCCAGACCCACGTCTTGATTCATCCACGGGAACAAGCGCATCCTCGTGCCATGGCCGCTGCCGCATCCGTCTTCCTCGTCCTCTCATTCTGGTGTGCCGTGCTCTTTGGTGCGCAGATGCGAGCGTGGTCTTGGGGTCCCGCGCTGGTTGCGCTGGCTGCAGCGCTTTGTTGCGCCGCCATCCAGCGACACCGCGCGGGCCGGGGCGTCATCGGCCCGGCCACCCTGGTGATCGGGCTGGCCACCGCCGCGTGGTTCGCATGGCGGGCGTGGATTTCGCCGGTACCCGAACACGCCCACGCCGACCTCCTCCTTCTGGGCGCGGCAACCGGATGCTTCCTGCTGATGCGGCTCATCTCGCACGACGCGCGGGCCGAGGCCGTTTTACTCTGGGGTCTCGCCGGTGTTCTGCTCGCCAGCTGCGCCATGGTTTTCCTCCAGGTGGTTGATCCCGGATTCTCCCAATTCCGCTCGCGCCCGTCCGTCCTGCCCACGGGTTTTTTCGGCCATTACAACGCGGGTGCCAATTTCCTCTTTGGCACGGCGTTCATGCTCGCGGGAACCGCGTTGTTTGGCAACCATCCGCGCTGGGCCAGGATGGTGTGGCTGCTGATCGCCGCACTCGCAATCGCTGCCGTGTATTTTACCCGCTCGCGGGGGGCGGTTCTCGGTGTCGCCGCCGGTGGTCTGGCCATCGCCGCGCTAATGCTCGTCATCGGCTCCAAGCGCAAGGCCCCGTGGTTCCGCCCGGCGGCCATCGCCTTCCCTCTCGTCGTGATCGCCCTTGGGGGACTGCTCTTCGCCGGCTGGCAGATCACGCACGAAGTGCGCACCGGCCACGACGATGTGACCCGCATGATGGACAACCCCTCGCGCCTGCGGAACTACTCGCTCGCCTTCGAAACCACGATGCTCCATCCGCTTTTCGGCGGCGGCAGCCGCAGCTACACTTGGGAATCGATGCAGGTCTGGGATCCCGGCGAACACGGCCTTGCCAGCCATCTTCCCCAGCTCACCCATAACGAAATCCTCCAGGCCGCAACCGACTACGGACTCATCGGAGCCGCAGCCGTGCTCATCCTGCTCGGCTGGATCGTCCTGCGCGGGTTCTGGCACGGCAGGTTCGACGAGGAGGGGGCTGCGGAAAAACCGCCCGTCTGCCGCGACTCCCTGCGTCTCGGCGGAATGGCCGCGCTGGCCGGGATTTTCGCCCAGTCGCAGTTCAGCTTCGTGTTCCACCTCCTGCCCGGGGCGATGCTGCTCGGCCTCGCGCTTGGTCGCCTTGCCACTCCGCCTCCGCAATCCACCGGCTTCGCCCGCGCGGGCCATATTGCCACCGCCTTGCTCGCCGCGGCCGTCGCCACCGCAATCGCATGGCCGGGCGTAACCGGCACACGTGTGCTCGCCGCGCTCGGACCCGTCTATCACAAAATCGGCGATTCGCCCGGCGACGAGGAGCGCCTGGACCGTTTCACCCGCGCCATCTCCATCTCACCCGAATCCACTTTCCACCGGAACCGCGCCGCCATTCACCATCGCCATGCCGTCGATGGCTTGGAAATCATCGACCGCGCCCGACTTGATGACGCTCTCGCCGATTATCTCGCCGCCTTGAGGCTCAACCCGAAAGCACCCGAACATGCCGTAAGCGCCGCTTTCCTATACAGCCTCGCGGGCGAATCCGGAGAGGCGGAACGACTTTATGAAAAAGCGGCCCGCCTGCAGGGCAATATGGAACCCGCATTCCGCGCCCACCTCCACCAGGCGGAACATTTCCAGCGCAAGGGCGCCCGCCACTACCATGACGGGGAAATCACCGCCGCGATCCGTGCTCTCGAAGCTGCCATGGAAAGCATCAACCGGTCAGAAGAAAAATCCGCCTGGATCAGTCAAGAGGCCCGCGAGGCGAGTGACGCGATTTCCCTCAGCCTCGCCATCGCTCTGGAGGCGGCCGGAGACCCGGATGCCGCGATTCAAATCTGCGAGGAAGCATTCGCGCGCGGTTCACTGCGGTTCCGCCATCACGCGGGCATGATCCGCTACCGTCAGGCCATGGCCACATGGCGGCAGCGCCGTCCCGCCGAGGCCTACCCGCTGTTCAAAGACGCCCGAGTCCGACTCGTCCGCTCCCGCAACCACCTCCCGCCAGAGGTTTCCGAAGCATCCGTGCGCGAGCTTGTGGACGGGATCGACGAAATACTGGAACTCCTCCGCACCGCCGGATTCGGAGACGACTGACGCTTGCCGCCCCGCCCCCGCGCACCCATCCTCGCCACCGCCTTGTCCGCCGCCATCGATTCCCTCGCCGCCTTCCTCGCTTCGGGTGATTGGCACTTGCGCTTTGATGAGGAAATCGCCGCCGCATGCCGCCCTTTCGTAGCGAAAACGCGCGACCTCACGCTCGGCGAGGAGCCACCCGACGGATACACCCTGGCCGCCGATGTGCGCGGCGAATCCTGCCGCATCTCGCTCTGGCCTCGCGGTAGCGCGGCCTGGGACCTCGAAACCACCTGCACCTGCGAAACCGGTGCCTTCTGCCACCACGCCGCCGCCCTGCTCGAAAAGGCCGCCCGCCAGCGCAACCTCCCCCGCCTCCTCGGCCACACCATCCCCGAAGCCGTAGAAAACAGCATTCCCCCCGAACGTAGGCGTGCTCGTGAGAGCACGGGGGAGCAGACGCCGCCCGACGAAGAAACGCAGTCTCACGACCGCGCCCACGAACCCGCAACACCCGACGAACAACCCACCTTCCACCTCCACATCCACCGCGCCCCCGTCACCCGCGTCCTCGGCCTCCTCCTCCAGTCCCTCGGCGAAAAGAACGCCGAAACCTGGATCACCGCCACCGCCGAAGTCCACACCGGCAACCACACCCGCCTCCTCCGCGACGCCCCACCATCCGAAATCACCCCCGCAGAACGCATCGCCGCCCGACAGCTCGAGGAAACCGGCCTCTCCTCCCTCCACGGCAACACCGCCTGGCAATTCCTCCTCAACCTCGCCACCCGCAAAAAGGAACACGTTGCCGACTGCTGGTTCCCCGATCCCTCCCGCGTCCCCGTCGATGCCTTCTGGCACCAGTTCCGCGGCGAAATGGCAACCCGCCTCGAAGACCTCGGCTGGACCGTCACCTTCGACGAATCCGTCGGCCACCGCGTCTTCGACGCCGACCCCGCCACCTGGAACGCCGAACTCGAACCCACCGACGGCGGCTGGTTCTCGCTCTCCGTCGGCTTCACCGTCGGCTCAGGAAGATACGACCTCCTCCCCATCCTCGCCGAACTGCTGGAAAACGACTTCCTCGAGGAAACCCTCGACCGCCCCGACACTGGTCACGTCTATGCCCCACTGCCGAATGGCGACGCCCTCAAACTCCCCACCGGCCGCGTCCGCCGCATCCTGCGCCACCTCGCCGCCCTCATCGACCCGAAATTCCCCGGCAAAACCCGCCTCCACGCCCTCGACGCCGCCGCGCTCACCGGCCTCGATGGCCTCGGCGTCGAGCCGCCGCTCGAAATCGGCGAACTCGCCGCCAAACTCCGCGACTTCAGCGGCATCGCCCCCGTCCCCCCGCCCGCCGGCCTCCAGGCCACCCTGCGCGACTACCAGACCGCCGGCTTCCGCTGGATGCAGTTCCTCGCCCGCCACGGCCTCCACGGCATCCTTGCCGACGACATGGGCCTCGGCAAAACCCTCCAGACCATCACCCACATCCTCACCGAAAAACAATCCGGCCACACCCGCGGCCGCCCCGCCCTCGTCATCGCCCCCACCTCCGTCGTCCCCAATTGGCGCGCCGAGATCATGCGCTTCGCCCCCGCCCTGCGCGTCCTCGTCCTCCACGGCCCCGAGCGCCGCCGATACTTCCGCTCCATCCCCCACGCCGACATCGTCCTCACCTCCTACGCCCTGCTCCAGCGCGACATCGAGAAACTCCGCGCCCACCCCTTCCACCTCGCCGTCCTCGACGAAGCCCAGCACATCAAGAACCCCGCCGCCAAAGTCGCCCAGGCCGCCTGCAAGCTCGACGCCGCCCACCGCCTCTGCCTCTCCGGCACCCCCGTCGAAAACCACCTCGGCGAACTCTGGAGCCTCATGCGCTTCCTCATCCCCGGCTTCCTCGGCAGCCAGGAAACCTTCAACAAACGCTTCCGCAACCCCATCGAAAAAGACGGCTGCCCCGAGCGCAACGCCGCCCTCAAAGCCCGCGTCGCCCCGCTCATCCTCCGCCGCACCAAAGACCAGGTCGCCACCGAACTCCCGTCAAAAACCGAACTCACCCACCTCGTCGAACTCCACACCGCCCAGAAAGACCTCTACGAAACCGTGCGCGCCGCCATGGACAAACGCGTCCGCCAGGCCATGGCCGCCCGCGGGGCCGACGGCTTCCAAATGGTCTTCCTTGACGCCCTCCTCAAGCTCCGCCAAATCTGCTGCGACCCCCGCCTCCTCCCACCCGAATTCGCCAGCACCCTCCGCGAATCCGCCAAACTCGACTACCTCATCGAGCTGTTGGACGTCCTCCTCGAAGAAGGCCGCCGCATCCTCGTTTTCTCCCAATTCACCACCATGCTCGGCCTCATCGAGGCCCATCTCATGGCCCGCAAAATCCCCCACCTCATCCTCACCGGCGCGTCCAAGGACCGCGGCGCCCTCGTCGAGCGATTCCAATCCGGCAGCCATCCCGTCTTCCTCATTTCCCTCAAAGCCGGCGGCACCGGCCTCAACCTCACCGCCGCCGACACCGTCATCCACTACGACCCGTGGTGGAACCCCGCCGCCCAGGCCCAGGCCACCGACCGCGCCTACCGCATCGGCCAGGACAAACCCGTCTTCGTCCACAAACTGCTGTGCCAGAACACCGTCGAAGAGCGCATCCACAAGCTCCAACAGGAAAAAGCCCGCCTCGCCGCCGGCCTCCTCTCCGACGCCGACATCACCAACAAGCTGAGTCCCGAAATGGTGCGGGTGCTGTTGGAGTGACGCAGGCCGGATCGTGTGAACAGGCGCGGATCGGACACCACCAGAAAATGAGTCAAAAGACCAGAAAGGCTTCAGCACAAAAGCCTTCGCTTCGCGTCTTCTTCGCTCTTCCTGCGGGCTTCGTCGAGCTGATCCAGCATGGGCTTGATTTCCTCGGTGTAGCGGGCGCGGAATTCCCGGTAATCGGAATCCTCTTCAAACAAGGGCGTGAATTGAGAACCTTGTGGGAGCAGGGAGTTAAGGTCGATGACATCCGTCATGGTTTGAGCGGGTTCAGGTTGGATTGAAAAAGACCGTATGGAACCGGGTTTGGCAACGGAATTCTGTGGAGTTTCTGGCGCTTGTTGAAAATACTACCGATATCGAGAACAAGAATTTCGGGATAGTGTAGGGCCACCCACCCGTTCGGTTCATGCGCGTTCCGGGTTGCGTCCCAAATTACTTCCCCACGCACTTTGTAGTCGTTTTGGTATTCCGTTGTCACGGAAATTTCACAAATCCAAATAAAATGCGGTAATGGGATTTGGCGATAGAGAGCGGCCACTTGGGAATTCCCCATGCCTCTGGAAGTGAGCTTGGCTTTCAGAGCCCGGCCGGTTGTGAGGAACAAACGGAGCGTCAGATCCTCATTTTTCAGCGATGGTGATAGCCGATCAATGCCTGTAAACGTATCCTTCAACACCTTTTCGATGGCCTGTTGGGCCTGCTCGGCAGGGAGGAAAACCTTTTCCGGAAGCGGGACGATGAATTCTTGAATGTCATCGAAATGGTATTTCGAGCAATTCGGAGTGTCTAGATTACGATCCTGCCAGAGCGTTTGGTAGGGAAAGCCATTGTCGTCGCAGATCGTCAGGGACTTGTTGAATGCTGATGTGTAGCGGTACTGCCCGTCGGCTACATCAGGAGCGACCGAGAAGTCCGAGCTGTGACCGAGCGCGACAAACACATGGCCTGCGACCGTCGCTAAAATCGGAAAGCCAGACTCGAGGTAAGTGTAGAGCAGGTGTTCGAATTTCTCTGGATAACGCTTTCTGGAATACACCATGGGTGAAACATTTCGCAAACGCAGGGCTTCTGCGAGCTGCCACGAATAGAGACCAGGCGATGGGAAAACCCGGCTGCCCACCGCATGATTGCTTGCAAGCTGGGTGATTTGAAAAGGCAGTGTCTCCGCGTAATGGACATAACGATTGCTGAGATAGCGTAGGATCATCCACAGCGAGGATTCCGCGCAGACCGTGGCATCCACATCCTGGCTGATAAAGGGGAAGCCACGCACATCAAGGCGCTCGCCGAGTATCTGGACCCTTTCGTCACAAAGGCAGAGGTGTGAATCATTGCACTGGCGCAATTTGTGGCTGAGAAAAGTCCTGCCAATGGAATTCGGGCGGGTCGCCCGAATGACGCTGTAACCAAGGTATTCGTTGCCTTCATGGAAGCAACTGCCTTCGCGAAGGCTTTCAGACGAAATGGCATCCCGAAAGAAATGCAGACGCACGCAGCGGGATGGCGGTGTGTTGAAACGTTTGGCATGAAAGTTGGCGAAGGTGTCCCGGTAATCCTTGTCGATGTATTCCCTCTCAACAATGACGCCCAAACATTTTCCGTCTAGTGGCTTCATGAGGCGTGCCAGACCCTTTTCATCGAGAAAATCGTCACTCAGCCCAATCAAACAATTCCACCCGTCTGATGCATCGATATTAAGGACTGGGAATACCGACTTTGGATTGATAATCATGCGAAAAGCAATAAAGTGTGTTTTGTTCCAGAATTAACGGCAATCAGTCAAGCCCGTAGGCTTGTTTTACTAGGCTGTCGATTGCGGTTTCGAGGTCAACGACATCCGCGTTGGGGCTGGCTTTTCGTGCGGCAAGTATTTGATCCACAAGCTTCACAATCGGGGCCTGCGCAGTCGGATCAATCACCGGGATGGGCAACTTCTTCCAATCATCGGGATAGAGATGGATGTTAGAACGGCGGCGGGCTCGCAACCATTCACGGGCAACGCTGCTGTTCATCACAGCGAGCAGATATTTGACTTCAAAGGCTTTGCTCAACTTTTCAAGATCTTCGCGCCTGCGATCACTGGAACCTGGTTTTTCGGAACGATACTTCGCCTGTTTTTTCAACGAGCGGTTCTGGACACCTTGGAGCGAATGCCATGGAAGGAAACCGATGGAACTTTCAGTAAAAACTCTGCCAATTTCGTCAATACACACCTTAGGATCGGGGCCAGGACTGCGTTGGGTAAGAAGTCTTGGAGTTGTCGAATGCAGTTCAGGAAAGGTAGGTCTTCGCAATAGCGCGGGGACACGTTCAGTATCCCATTCTATCCACCGAAGTGTAGAAAATGACCACGCATCTAAATCTTTGCCTTCAGCAAAAGCCCGGGAATATCTGTCCGTTTTTCCGGTAGAAGTAATGTCTGCCATGGTAAATTCTCCAGCAGCGAGCCGTTCGTGAGCGTTCGCAACAATACCAACACTAATATAGCATATATCTGTGAGAGGGATTGAAACAACCTCGAAAGTCTGTGCGCATGCTCCCTCGTCTTCCAAAAAGAACAATCGATGAGTGGCTTGGCACTGAGGAGTCGAGGGCAACTCGATGCATTCGCCGAATTTCCCGGTATGCCTGAGGCGCTCCGGAACATGATCCGCGCCGTCCGCTTTTTGAAAGAAGAACAGGAGATTGCGCACCGCCGCATCAAAGACCTTGAGATCGGATAAGAAGTCGAGGCGAAGTACCTTGCCGTTTTGCAGGAACCAATCCTGCGACTTGATGGCAAACTTGGAGTGGCAATAGGCGTCGGATACGATGTATGACATGACGCCCCCAGGCTTGAGGAATTTGTATCCCCGCTCGATAAAGGCAACGTAGAGATCCCATTTTTCCCAGAGGGTTTCGTAAATCTTCGTTGCTTCGACTTTTTTGCGGAGCGCGAGTGCCTCCGGGTTGTCAGCCCGCACGTAGGGCGGGTTGGCAATGAAGATGTCGAAGCCGCCTTTTTCAAAGACACCTTGGAAGTAAAGGTGCCAGAGAAAGAAGGGGCGTTCGTTGGAGTGTTGGAGGGCACGGAGCTTTTTCGCCTTTTGTTCCAGTGCGACGAGATCGGCCTTGTAGGCTTCCACGAGCCGTTCGCCCTTGGTTGTGGACCAGTTCCTGGTACGCGCGATTTTACCATCGAGCATTCTGAGTTGCTGGTCGAGCAGGGCCTCGATGCGGTCGCGCTCGAAACCGATGGCATGGTCGAGATGTTTGAGGACTTCGCGGTCGATGGCGGAGTGGCGTTGTTTTTTCCTGACAGGATCAGTTTCGGAAAAGTAGTCGCGGAGCATGGAGGCGATTTTCTCGCTGCGCTCGGTGACCTGGAGTTCCATCTGGGTCTTGGCGTCATCGAGTGCGAATTCGCCCTGACTGCCAATCACCGCGACGAGAGAGTTCCCTGCTTGTTGGCCACTTGCGATTCGCGAGAGATCGATGCCCTCGAAGGATTCCAGCAGCCCGTCGCCCTGCATGATCTTGTAATCCAGATTCGGCAGGGGCCTTGGGATTTCCTCATCGACGACGAGGGCGAGCCAGAACCGGAGGCGGGCGATTTCGACCGCGCCGGGGTCGAGATCGACGCCGTGGATGGAGTTGCGGATGATGTCGCGCTTGAGGCGGGCGCGGTCTTCGGGGGTGTTGAGTTCCCAGTTGAGGGTGA
>SLAV01000148.1 GCA_007126655.1 Haloferula sp.
CCAATCCAGCGCCAGCGTCGCGTTCCCCCCGGCCACGATCCACAGGTTCCCGGGCGATTCCAGGTTTCCCTGGAAAAACGCGCGCTGCCGCCCCTGAGACGTCGTGAATTCCACCACCTCGCCGCCATGCGACCGCCGCCACTCGTCCACCGTCTCCGGCGGATACGGACGCGGCATGTAGATCAGCATCGACTGGCACGCCACAAGCGGCAGGAACAGCACGCACGCCACCACCAGCAGCGGTGTCAACAGCCGCAACGCAATTTGCATCATGCAATCACTCTAACCCACCCGCGTCCGCACCGCAATCCATCACTCCCGGCCAGGCCGGCACCACCCGGCGGAACGCCGAATTCATTCGGCCACGCGAAGCGAAAAACCACTCCCACTTCGTCAACACGCTCGGATCATACGCAGGACATCCCCGCGCGAAGTGGCGGGAAATAACGCATGAAATGGATATTGGCGAAACAGCCCGGATGGATAAGATGCCCCACGGAAATCCTGTGGAACGCGCACCCCGTGGGAATCCAAATTCCATCCGGACGACAGCATTTCATACGACACACCAAATGAAACCGACCACCACCATCATCATCGCCATGCTCGGCCTTGTCCAAGCCGCCACAGCCACCATCGTGCTGAGATACGACGAACCCCGGCCCTACTTGTCCAGCATTGCCACGCAGCCCGGCACCAGTGTGCTGATTCCCTACTATGACGAACAGGGCTTCCGCACCAAGGCCTTCGGTTCCATCCCCTCCCAGCCACCCTACAACAGCGCCATTGGCATCAACGGCCCGAACAATAGTGCCGACAGCATGAGGCCGAACAACGACACAGCACACATGGCGGTGCTGATGAACGGCAGCGTCGAGATCTTCCACCTCGAAGATTTGCCGTTTCGCGCTATCACGATCGATCTCGCCGAGTATTCGACCTTCTTTTCGGAACCGAGAACAATCGTCTTCGAGGGCGTTCGTGAGAGCGGCGGCTCAGTCTTCACCACTTTCATCACCGACGGCATCATTGAGGGTGGCTTCTCGACGGACGACTTCGAGACTTTTTATTTCCCACCGGAATTCACCAACCTGACGATGCTGCGATCCTCCAGCACCCTCTACGCTTTCGACAACGTGACCCTCACGATCATTCCGGAGCCCGCCCCCCTTGTGCTCCTTGCGCTGCCGGCCCTCGGCTGGTGCTGCCTGCGGCGGCGGCGCACCGCGTGATCGCGCGTGATGCCGGCGCTTCAGCCTCACAGGACGGCTCCACCCGTGCCCCAGCATTCGGCATCGGCTTGTCTGATACACACCCGGGCCGACGGACTACGGAATCCCACCGGGCAAGGTGGCTACAAGGGCCATTGCCTCAAATCCCCGAATCCATTCACCGATGTTCAAAAAATTATTTACATGCGGAACCATATTGATAATTTTAGGATCAACTTACAATGTAGTAACATTGGTACGAATCACAAAAACCCATGAACCCGAACATTTCCCGGACCCGAAACCGCGGCTTCGCATTGGTTGTTTCGCTCACAATGCTGGTTCTGCTGACCATCATCGCGGTCGGCATGCTAGGCCTGTCGTCCATTTCGCTGCGCACGGCTGGCCAGCAGACCGCCATGGCGGAAGCCAGGGCGAACGCACGGCTATCGTTGATGATGGCGATCGGCCAGTTGCAGGAGACCGCGGGTGACGACCGCCGGATCAGCCGCACCGCGGATCAAATTCCCCAGGGCAGCGACGGCGACGAAACCGCGGCCGCTCCTGGAAGGCGGCACTGGACGGGGATCTATCGCGGCTGGGATCCGAACAGCGAGGAACGCCCGGATCCCGAGCTTCTCGCATGGCTGGTCTCCGGCGATGCCCAGCCAACCGGTTCCGGCGGATCCTCCGGCATGGTGGAACTCGTTGGCGAAGGCACAGTGGGCAACGACGCCGACGGATTCGTGGTCGCCCCCATGGTGGAGGTGCGACGCGACAACCGCGTGGCCGGCCACCTCGCCTGGTGGACGGGCGACCAGAACATGAAGGCCATGATCGCCAGCCCGGCGGCGGATGATCCGGTCAACGAGGCCGATGTCCGCGCCCGTCTCCAAGCCGCATCCCGGGCCGAAGTCTCGAAGGCGCGGGCCGGCGCGACGAGACCTTTCCAGAATCTCGACCCCAATGACCCGAAACTTGCCGCGCTCACGAGTTGGCGCCAGTCTGGATTGATCGCGGATGCGCCGCAGAACATCCACGGCCTGTTCCACGATCTCGCGGTCCACAACAGCGGCATGCTCGTGAACGTCCGCCGCGGCGGCTTCCAACGGGATCTCTCAATGGAATTCGAACTGGAGGACGAGCCCGACCCGGTCTCATCGGCGCTATACACCATCACCGACAGCCAGAGCCAACTCGATCCTGGCATCAACATGCAGGAACTGCGCTCCTATTACCAACTGACCGATTCACTCACCCCCGTGAGCGGGAACTACACCACCGGAGGCGCCATTCCACGTGGCACCCTGGGTCTGGTCCTCGGCAACCGCCCGTCCGACAACATGAATGACGAGCATTTCCACTTCAAAATGCCCGCGCTCATCAGCCTTCAGGCGGTTTTCTCCCTCACCAGCCGGCCCGTCCAGGTCGATGGCGACGAAATGCAGCGTCTTTACCTCGCGGTTGACCCCGTGCTCACATTCTGGAATCCGCTCGATGTGCCGGTCGTTATCCCGCAAACGGCCTGGATGACCTACAACATGTTCCAATTCCCCTACACACTCGACATCCGCGCGGGACGCCAGCAATGGGAATGCCCGCTGATTTCGACTCTCAGCGGAGCCACGGTCGATATCAACCGGGATTTCAACTTCGCGGGAATCCGCGTTGGCGATGTCCAGCAAATCATCCTCAAACCCGGCGAAGTGATCAAGGTGTCGCAACGCCAGGAAATGCGGATCGAAGGAAACAACCCCAACCGCGCCGTGCAGGCGAGCGCCGGATTCAACTATGGTGGCGGCATCGCCCGCCCGATGCGCGACAAGAACGGACAGGATATCGTGCTTTCACCAAACGCGAACATCACCTACCAGATGCGTCCGAACGAACTCACCGCGGGTCAAACCTCCCAGAGCGGCAACAGCCTGCACGGTGGCAATCAGCACACGCGCCACTTCGCGCTCCACTATCACGAGTTTTTCATCGGCACCGACCGCCCGAACCAGGGCGGGGTCGGCTACGGACGGATGACCATCGACTACGATTTCGGAGACACACGCCCGAGGCCTGGGGCGCCGTGGGTTCCGGCAACCCGGGGCACCAAGCCGCCGAGTGACCGACTTTACGCCGACGACCCATCCTTGGCGCAGATCTTTCCCACTTTCACCTATCAGGACACCCGCCCGCTCTCCATGCAACAACTCAGCCGCGAGAAAGTGCCGGTGCTCATGTACACCTACAGCGCGAAGACCGAGCGGGATTCGCCGACCGGCACCCGCAGCCTGTTGCGCTTCAATCCAAGGGCCCACGCCCACGACTTATACGATCTGGGCCAATACGAACGCGACTTGGCGGCCTTCGACTTCCAGGTCGAGGCGCTCGACAGTTGGGTGAACCGGAGGCTCGAAACCAGTCCGCAGGGGAATGCCTTCTTCGGCGGCAGCCACGACGCCCAGGATGGCGTGAGCCGGTTGATTTTCTATTCGGTCCCGCAGGAACCGATCCATTCGTTGGGGGCGCTGCAGCATGCGATGGCCAATGGGTTCAACACCCAGCGTCCCTTGCCGGGCTACACCGGACTCAACGCACGCCAGCCAATGCTGCCACAGATCTCCCATGCGATCGGCAATTCCTTTGCTCCCGCTGTCTTGTCTCCGAACGAGACAAGCCGCCAGATTACGGGTGGCAGGCCGGTCGCGGATCATTCCTATCTCGCCAATACGGGATTGTGGGACGATTGGTTTTTCTCATCGATCGCGCCCAGGATGACCCGGACGGCCGCGACGCGCATGCCGCAGCGCACCGTCGCAATGCAATTCCTCGATGGCAGCGCGCGCCTGCCCCTGAGCCGCTACCTGCCCGATCTCGGCGGGCGCGAGCCATCGGAAGTGCTGGCCGAGCTGTTGGGCCGCACCGGCCCGCTGCCCGACGCGCCCCGGCGGATGGCCGCCTACATGAGGGTCGAAGGCATGTTCAATGTGAATTCCACTTCCGTCGAGGCATGGAAAGCCATGCTTTCCGGCCTGTTCGGGGAAGAAACCGTGACCATGAACGACGGCGGCCAGTTGTCCCGGTCCGGCCCCACCGACGGGGTGCCGGTGGCCGGATTGCTCGCTTCCACCGACCATGTCGCCCCCGGCAACGGGGCGGTGGCACCATCTGAGCCAACCCAGTGGACCGGCCGCCGGGTCCTTAGCGAGGATGAAATCACCGAACTCGCCGAGGCCATCGTCCGCGAGGTTCGCCTGCGCGGACCATTCCTCTCCCTCGCGGACTTTGTGAATCGCCGCGTCGGAAGCGACCGCGAACTCGCGCGCGCCGGCGCCATCCAGAACGCGCTGGACTCCACCCAGGTCTCGATCAACGAAGCATACAACGGCAGCCAGCGCAGCGTGCCCGCCGCGGTCGCGCAACGCCTGCCCTTCCCAGAAGCGGAGCAAGGCCCGATCGCCGCGGGCATTCCCGGCATTGTCAAGCAGGCCGACATCCTGACGCCGCTTGCCCCGTATCTTTCCGCAAGATCCGACAGCTTCCTGATCCGGGGATACGGCGAGGTCCTGGACGGATCCGGCAACGTCATCGCCCGCGCCTGGTGTGAGGCGGTGGTCGAACGCCGGGCCGACTTTGTGGACCCGGCGGATGCCCGCACCACCCCGTGGGACGAACTCTCCAGCCAAGCGAACCGCGATTTCGGGCGCAGGTTCGAGATCGTGTCTTTCCGCTGGCTCAATCCGCAGGAAGTGTGAAACTCCCCCCTCCGTCATGCTCAGGAACCACCTTTTCATCATCCTCGCCGCATCGGTATCGCTGCTGCCATCCGCCTTGTCCGCGCAACCGGCTGAAGTGAGATTCGTCGCGCAGGTCGCCCCTCCCAACCTTGGAGCCGTGGTGATGGCCACACCCGACGAGACCTCCCCGTCGTTCGAGCTGCCCACGCGCCATCTCACGGAAACCCTGGAGGCGCCGGCCAGAGCCTTCCGCCTCCAGCTCGAAGAACGCGAAAACGCCATTTGCACCGTCAGGCTGCCGGAGGAGGGCGACTCGTTCATCATCCTGTTGGTCCCTTCCGAAAACCGCGGCTTCGAAGCGGTCATCATTCCGGCGGCCGACGGTGCCTTCCGCCCCGGCGATTTCTACCTGCACAACACGTCGGGTTCATCGGTGCTCGGTCGCGTCGGGAGTACGGAATTCACCATTGCCCCGCGCAACGGGCGGGTGGTGCGTCCCGACGGCGCGCGGGACAACCGCTTTTACGACGTGCTGCTCGGCGTGCGGGATGAAGGTCAGCCGCGTGTGATCAGCAGATCGCGCTGGCCAGCCAGCGATTTCAACCGCACCTATGTGTTCTTTTTCTACAATCCGGAGCGCGGCGATGTGGACTTTCGTGCGATCGACGAGTTTGTCGCCCCGGCGGACTAGCACAATGCCGCGGACGGATCCCACGGCAGCCGGTGGCCGGTAATGGGATGGGATACAATGCCCGCCTGACCAGGCTGAAAAGCACCACCTATTATCGCTCGTGCCATTCAATCATCGGTATCGACAGGCGGGCGTATTTCATCATGCTGCCGCTCATGGAAACGGTGCATGTGGATCTAGCCGAGCGCTCATATGATGTGATCGTGGGTTTGGGTGCATTGCGGACGCTGCCGGAAAGAATCTCCGCAGTCGCTCCGGAAACACGCCGCATCGCCGTGGTCACCGATGACAATGTCGCCAACCATCATGCTTCCGCGCTGATCGACACGCTCACAAAAACAGGTTGGGCAACCTCCCTTCATCCGGTGCCCGCCGGCGAGGCATCGAAGTCGATGACCCACGCCGAATCAATTTGCCGCGGCATGATCCGCGAGGGGCACGATCGTCACTCGCTGCTCATCGCCCTCGGCGGCGGCGTCGTCGGCGACCTCGCCGGATTCGTCGCCGCCGTCTTTTACCGCGGTGTCCCCTACATCCAGATCCCCACCACCATCGTCTCCCAGGTTGATTCCTCGGTCGGCGGCAAGACCGGCGTCAACGCCCCAGAAGGCAAGAACCTCATGGGTGCGTTCCACCAGCCCGCCCTCGTCCTCGTCGACCCGGGCACCCTACACACCCTTCCCGACCGCGAATTCCGCGAGGGCTTCGCCGAAGCCATCAAACACGCCGCCATCCGCGACGCCACCATGCTTGACGAACTCGCCGTCATCGATCCCGCCTCGCGCGACGTCCCGCCCGCCCTGCTCGCCCGCAACATCGCCATCAAGGCCCGCGTCGTCGAAGCCGACGAAACCGAAACCCGCGACATCCGCGCCCTCCTCAACTTCGGCCACACCATCGGCCACGGAATCGAGGCCGCCGTGCCCTACGGCCGGCTCCTCCACGGCGAGGCCGTCTCGCTCGGAATCCGAGCCGCCCTCCATCTCTCTGTGACCCACGCAGGCCTTCCC
>SLAV01000195.1 GCA_007126655.1 Haloferula sp.
CAGCATGCCTCCCCATTTCGAGTTCACCCGGATCGCGGAAAACCGGCCCGCCGCGTCGTTTTCCATCCGCGTCATCCCGATCCATTCGACCGCCCCGTCCGCGCGCCTCTCGTAAAGCGCCGAAAAATCCACCACCCGCTCGCGCCAGCGCTCCACCACCACCGCGCCGTGGGCGGCGACCGCGTTCGCGATCCACCCGCGCGTTTTCGCAAGATCACCCGGCCCGTCCACCCGCAGGTGCCCGCGCCCCGCACAGGCGAAAGGAGCCTTCAACAACACCCGGCCCGCCCCCAGCATGCCCGCCACCGCCTCCACCGCCTCGTCCGCGTCGCGGATCAAACGCCCGGCGACCGCCCCGTCCCCGAGCCGCTCCCCGAGCCGCAGCCCGATCTCCTTGGAAAACCATTCCACCGGCACGCCCCCCCGCCATTGCCACTCCAGCGCGGGCGACACATCGCCCGCCAACGGCCGCAGCGCCTCCGATGCGTCCGGGCTCCACGCCCAGGGCCGCAGACCGCCGAGCTTCCGGCCCGGCTCCATGTTCGCCGCGGCCAAAATCTCCGGCAGGTCGAATCCCGCCTGCTTCAGCGATTGCAAATGCGCCACCGGCGGTTGCCGCCGCATCATCATCGCGTCGTCGCGGCGGCACGCCCCGATCATCAGCGCCTCCAGATCCCGTTCCAGCGCCAGCGCCGTGCGGTCCGGCGTCCACGACATAGCCGCCCGCTCCGCACGCGCCCATCCCTCCGCATTCGGATTGAACCAGTGCACCACCGGCGTCCGCCCGCGCGACGCCTCGCACACCTCCAGACGGCGGATGAAATCCTCGTCCAGCCCCGCCAGGCGGCGTCCCTCCCGGTCGAACGGCGCAAGCCCTTTCGCACGCGCCGGCGTCAGCGGAAACCGGATACGCCCTCGATACGCCTCCCAATCCGTCTCCCCGCGCGCCTTCCACCTGCGGAACCACTCCAGCCCGTGGCCCACGTGGCCGATCTCGTCGCGGTGGATCTTCTCCAACACCGCCGCCGTCGCCGCGTCGCCCGCCTCCCGGAACAGCCCGGCATAGTGTTTCGAGAAATCCAGATTCGCCTGCTCGAACGTCAGGTTCAGACGCGTCACGAAATCCAGCGGCGTCTCCATTGGCGCGCAGATCCGCCAGAAATGGTCGTTCACCGGCAGCTCGCCGAAATGAACCCCGCACTCGCGCATCCGCCGCAGATACATCGCCGCGTGCGCCTGCTCCTCCCGCATCGCCTCATACACCCCCGCCCGATAGGCCTTCGGCGCGTCCGGGAATCGCAGCAGCACCAGCGCCATCAGCTCCGCCGCCAGCAACTCGTGGTTCGCCAGGAAATGCAGCATCACCCCGCGCTCGCGCGCGTTGTCGAGCCGGTGCGGACCCGGGAAATCCACCCGCACCCCGTCCCCGCGCACCCGCAGCTCCGGCGGCCGCCCCGGGCCGTCCGGCAGCGCGATCGCGCGCCCGCGCGCGTCGTCCGCCACCCGTCGCGGCCCCACCGCCAATTTCTCATCCAACGACTCCGCGAACAACACCCGCTCCGCGATCTCTCGCATTTCAATCATGGATGTGGCCATCCCGGGTCCGGCGGTCAGTGAGTCCATGGAAAAATCAGCCCGTCACCGGCGGCTCGCCGGATGCCGGCTTCCCGCGCAACGGATCATCCTCCGCCGCCGCATCGTCTTTCTCCGCATCCGCCCCGGCGGTGTCGGCTTCCACGGTCGGCGTGGATTCGGCAGCAGCCTCCGCGGCGGGTGGCTCGGTCTCAGCCGGAGCCGCCGCCTCGCCGGTCGTTTCCGGCACATCCGGCTCGACCACCACAGCCGCGTCATCCGTCTCATTATCAACGCCCGAAGCAGCGGGTTCTCCCGCAACCGGCGGTTGATCCGCCACATCAGCCGCCGCATCCGCTGCCGGCGCATCTCCGCCCCCTGCGGTGTCAGCGATTTCCGGCTCCGCCCTGGCCCCGCCGTCGGCAACCGGTTCCTCCGGCACCGTCTTCTCTTTCACCGGTTTTTCCACCCCGGCTTCGGGCACGGCTTTCACCGCTTTTTTCTTCGCCGCCTTTTTCTTCGGTGCCTTCTTCGCGGGCGGTTCGTGATACTCCTGCACCATCAGCGTGTCGTCGGTGAACAACAACACGTGACCCTGCTGAAGCATCCAGAACAAATCCGCCGCATATTCCGCCGGTGGCGCGCTCCCGCCCTCCGGCAGCACCGCCTGCCACAATCCCTCCAGCTTCGCCGGCGGATTCGCACGGATCCACTCGACCATCCGCGCCGGGCGCTCGGCGAGCACCGCGTCGGACGGCAGCGCCTGCGGCCGCGCCGGCCCGGTGTAAAGTTTTCCCTTGCGCTTGAACACCGGCAGGTGCTCCGCCTCCAGCATCTTGCAAATTGCCGGAATCAGCATCGCCGGGTGCTTGCGCGCGTGGCTCCCGGCGCGCTTCAACGCGCTCAGAAGACCCGGCGAGAGATTCGCCGCCGGAACCGACGCAGACAAGTCCGCCCGCGCCGCCGCCTCGAAAACCTCGTCGAACACCGCCTCCCCGAGCATGCGCGCGGCATGCCCCGGGTCGTCGGTCCACGCTCCATCGTCCTCCGCCACGCTCTTCAACCGCCAGCGCGTGCGCAGCTTCATCGATTCCAGCCAAGCGTTCACCGCCTCCTCGCCGCGCTCCGTCCGCACCTTCGCCTTGTAGGCGTCCAACGGCATGTTCGGAAAACGCTCGCGATGCAACCTCGCGATGTTCGTCTGATAGGTGTGGAAATTCGGCGGCCCCAGCCATTCCCCCGAAATGCCGCAGCGCGCCACCGCCACGAAATTCCCGCTCGGCGGCTCCGTCTCCACCGTCTCCTCATCCACGAACCGGTTGCGCAGCGCCCGGTCGCCCCACATGTGGGCCGCGGCCTCCGCGCGGGTGAGAAAGAGCGAATCATCCAGCTTGCCGCGCCACAACGAAGCCTGCCCTTTCTCCGCTTCGAACACCGCGCGGCAACGCTTGCGCTCCGCCAACAACGTCTCCGCGATGTCAAACAGCGAATACACCCTCGCCACCTGGTGTATCTCCTTCACGATCAGGTGCAGCGCCGCCGCGTCCGGCGTAATCGTCACCCGCACCCCGGCCGCCGGCGGGACGAAGTCATCCCTGCGGAAATCACGCCCACCACCGCCGTCACGCCGCTTCCCGGCGAACCTCCCGCCGCCCTTCGGACCGCGTCCGCCGCCATACCTGCCACCATCGTGGCCGCCACCGCCGTGCCTTCCCCCGTCTTTGCGACGTCCTTTGCCCTCCCGCCCACCGCCCGCTTCACCACCGTAGGATCGGTATTTCTGTTTTTCTCCACCACCCGCCTTGGCCCACGCGGGACCGAGTGCGAAGTTCGCCAGCAGGTCGCCGAGATCTTTCCCGGCACCGGCGGATTCCCGAACTTCGCCGGATTCGGGTTTCGGGGCGTTTTCCTCGGGTTTCGGGGCGTTTTCTGAATCGCTCACGCGACCAGCCATAGGGCAAATCCCCCTTCCTGCCTACCTCAAAACGAAACCCGGCGCGCCCGCCCGGATGCCCCGATCCGCCGCCCCTGCGCCGGCCATCCCAAAATGCTTGCGCATCCCGCCGCCGCGCATTACCCCACGCCCCATGCCCGACCAAACCACCCTCATTCTCTTCAAACCCGACGCCGTCGCCAAAAACCTCACCGGCAAGGTCCTCGCCCGGTTCGAGGAAGCCGGTTTCAAAGTCCGCGGCATCAGGATGATGCGTCTCGACGACGCCCTCCTCCGCGAACACTACGCCCATGTCGCCGACAAACCGTTCTTCCCGGAAATCGTTGAATTCATGAGCCGCACACCCGTCATCGCGCTCGCTCTGCAGGGCGAGGATGCCATCGCCCGGGTCCGCGACCTTCTCGGCCCCACCAACTCGAAGGAGGCTGCCCCCGGAACCATCCGCGGCGACTTCGGCGAGGACATGATGGTCAACGTCTGCCACGCCTCCGATTCACCCGAAAACGCCGCCGCCGAACTGAAACGCTTCTTCCGCGACGAGGAGATTTTCGAATTCTGAATTCCACCCGCCCGTGCATTCGCGCTGGCAATCCGCCGCTCGCCGGAAAATCCTGCGCCATGGCAAAGGATGATCTCAACATCAAGGTCCGGCACCTCGAACCCTCCGACTTCGAGGACCTCCGCCTCGCGCACGAACTCTCCTACTCGTCCATCGACGACGACCCCTGGCGCAAGCGCGACCTCACCCGCCTGCTCAAGATCTTCCCCGAGGGCCAGATCGGCGTCGAGGTCAACGGCAAGGTCGTCGGCTGCGCCTTCGCACTCATCGTCGATTACGCCGACTTCGGCGACAAACACACCTACGCCGAAATCATCGGCGACGGCAAATTCGACACCCACAACCCCGACGGCGACGTCCTCTACGGCATCGAGGTCTTCGTGCACCCCGAATACCGCGGCATGCGCCTCGCCCGCCGCATGTACGACGCCCGCAAGGAACTCTGCGAAAACCTCAACCTCCGCGCCATCATCGCCGGCGGCCGAATCCCCGGATACGCCGAACACGCCGAAAAACTCAGCCCGCGCCAATACATCAACCGCGTCCAGGCCGGCGAGTTCTCCGATCCCATCCTCAGCTTCCAGCTCGCCAACGGATTCCACGTCCGCAAGGTGCTCACCGGCTACCTCGAGGGCGACACCGAATCCAACGAATTCGCCACCCTCCTCGAATGGAACAACATCTACTACGAGGAGAAACCCCGCCTCATCAGCGTCAAGAAACGCGAGGTCCGCATCGGCGTCGTCCAGTGGCAGATGCGCCCCGCCGCGCGCCTCGAAACCGTGCTCGACCAGGCCGAATACTTCATCGACACCGTCAGCGACTATCATTCCGATTTCATCCTCTTCCCCGAGTTCATCAACGCCCCGCTCATGGTCAATTACAACGACCTCACGCCCGCCGAGGCGATCCGCGAACTCGCAACCCACAGCGGCCCGCTCATCGACAAAATGAAGGAGTTCGCCATCTCCTACAACGTCAACATCATCACCGGCTCCGTCCCCCTCGTCGAGCGCAGGAAGCTCTACAACTGTGCCTTCCTCTGCCGCCGCGACGGCACATCCGAAATGGTGCGCAAAATCCACATCACCCCCAGCGAACGCGAATACTACGGCATGACCGGCGGCAACGAGCTTTGCGTCTTCGACACCGACTGCGGGAAAATCGGCATCCTCATCTGCTACGACGTCGAATTCCCCGAACTCCCCCGCCTGCTGCGCGAGCAGGGCATGGAGATCCTCTTCGTCCCGTTCATGACCGACCTGCAGACCGGCTACCAGCGCGTCCGCTTCTGCTCCCACGCCCGCGCCGTCGAAAACGAATGCTACGTCGCCATCTCCGGCAACGTCGGCAACCTTCCGCGCGTTGACAACATGGACATCCAGTATTCCCAGTCCGCCGTCTTCTCCCCCAGCGACTTCGCCTTCCCCAGCAACGGAGTCGTCGCAGAAGCCACCCCAAACACCGAAATGGTCCTCATCTGCGACGTCAACCTCGACCTCCTCAAGGATCTCCAGGAAAGCGGCTCCGTCCGCAACCTCAAGGACCGGCGGCTCGACCTCTACGAACTCAAGCTCCGCAAATCCCGCCGCCGCAAACGCTGAGCCGTGTGGCGCGGGCATCCCCCCGATACCAATGCTTTGGCCCGAACACGTAGGCCCATTCGTGAGAATGGGGTGGGTGGACGCCGCCAGGCCCTGCGATTTGCGATTTCATCCCGCAGGGCGGAACCCTGCGGATGAGAATTCCGGCTGCGGCAACAATCTTGGGCAGCGTGCCCTCCGTCCGCAAATCCCGTCACAGCTGCAAACGCCGGGCCGCAGTCGTCGTCGCGCCCCCAATTCGTATATCACCCCTCGTCCTCAACCGCGCGCAAATCCCGCATCGACCACAACACCCCCGCCGCCTCCGCCGCGTTCCCCCTCATCCTGCGAGCCCCGCTCCGCCGCCTCGGCCCGAAACGCTCCCGCGCCCGCTCGAAAAACAAATCCACGCACTCCCGGCTCCCGATCACCGCGCCCGTCGTAAAGTATCGCACCCGCCGCATCAACATCCCCGCCATCCCCATCTCCACCGGGAAAAGCTCGTCCTTCCCGCCCCCTCCGCCATCAAACGAAGCCACCGCCGCCCCGGCTGCGGCACCCTCCTCATCCCCTCGTCGCACCGGTGCTTTCCCGGGCCGCCCCTTCCGTTCCATCGCCTGCTTCAACAGCAGCCGGTAACGCCCCGAAACCTCCTTCCAGCGCCCCGGCTCGTCCCCCGCACCCGACGAACAAAGCAAGGCCCGCACCAACCCGCCGCGCGCCGCCCTCCCCGCCGCCGATCTCCCGACCGCGCCCACCGCCTCGCCGTAGCCGCTCCACCGGTAATCCGCCGGATCCGCCACCATCCCCGCCCGCACCGGATTCAGATCGATATACGCCGCCACCGTCCGCGCCGGCACCCCGTGTTCCACAATCACGCTCTTGAACCGCTCCTCCCACAGCGTCCCCGTCCGCTCGTGACGCCGGTTGAACCACCGCGTGAACCG
>SLAV01000043.1 GCA_007126655.1 Haloferula sp.
ATCGGAATCTCGGTGCTCACGCTGGCATGGTTCTTCCTCGTCGTGCCCCGTTACGGCACCGACCGCTCGATGAGCGCCCTCTCGTGGCTTGTGAGCGCCTGGAACCCGGAAACCGACTACGAGCACGGCTGGATGTTTCCATTCCTCATCGGCGGCATCATCATCTACAAGCTCAAGCACATCCGCGCGTCGGTGGGGAAAGGCGAACTATGGGGCCTCGCCGTGGTGCTCGTCGGCATCGCCATCTACGCCATCGGCTACCGCACCCTCCAGCCGCGCATCACGGTGGCCTCCCTGCCCGTCCTCGCCTGGGGCTCGGTGATCTATCTCGGCGGCTGGCGGATGGGCGTGCAGCTTGCGTTCCCCCTGTTCTTCTTCTGGCTTGCCGTGCCGCTGCCGAGCTTCCAACAGGCCACCGTGCATCTCCAGCTCATTGCCACCATGGCCTCCCACCACCTCTCCGACCTCTTCGGTGTGGCCACCTATTACGAGGGCACCGAAATCTACTCCCGCGCCGGAAGCTGGGAACCGTTGAGCGTCGCCGGCGGCTGCAGCGGCATCCGCTCACTGATGGCCCTGCTCATGATTTCCGCGGCGTGGGCCTACGTTGCAAACATGGCGCTGTGGAAACGCGCCGTGCTTTTCCTCGCCGCCTTCCCGCTCGCGATTATCGGCAACATCCTGCGCGTCACCTCGATCTTCGTCATCGCCGAATACGGCGACGCCCGCTGGGCGCGCGAGACCTGGCACGACTGGTCCGGCCTGCTGCTGTTCTACCCGATCTCGCTGTTCATGCTGCTCGTCGTGCATTCCGTGCTTGAGGGCGGACTGCCGTGGCGCAAGGCGAAACGTGAACTCCGCCGCGTCCGCGTCGCCCGCGAGAACGCGCGATCGGCCCCAAACCCCGACCCGCCCGCATGAAAAACGCACCCGTATTCCTGCTCCCCGTCACGCTCTGCCTCGGTCTGGCGCTCATCTACGTGCTGCCGAGCGCCGGCGACATCGCCGACTCCGCCGTCAAAATGGAGCTGCCCGAGGCCAAGGACGAGTGGCGGTTCCAGCCCGTGCCGCCCAGCGAGGCGGAAATCCGCACCCTCGCCGCCGACACCGAGTTCGCCAAGGCCGTCTGCGTGCGCCCGCGACCGCGGGCGTCGTTCTTCGACACCTCCGACCCGCAGTTCGACCGCATCGACTTCTCGATCGTCCTCTCCGGCCACGACCTGAACAATTCGATCCACCGTCCCGAGCGCTGCATGCCCGCACAGGGCCACAACATCCTGAACTCGCGCGTCGTCGCCATCGAACTGGAAAACGGCCACACCATCACCGCGCGCCGCCTGCATTCCGTCCAGTCCATCCCCACCGACGAGCGGCGCACCGAATCCATGCGCCTCAACTCGCTGACATACTATTTCTTCATCGGCCACGACCGCATCACCCACGACCACCTCGCCCGCACCTTCATCGACATGCGCGACCGCCTCGTGCGAGGCATGGACCAGCGCTGGGCCTACGCCACCACCTCGACATGGTTCGGCGACCTCCCATGGCTCGAGCACGAAGTCACCGAGGAGGATGCCGACGCCAAGCTCATCGAATTCATCCGCGGCGTCGCCGAACGCCAGATCGATTGGGAGCGGATGAGTTCATGATTCCTCCGCCAGCCACCTCGCGGCCTGTGCAGCGTAGTAGGTCAGAATCATGTCGGAGCCCGCGCGCTTGATCGCGATGAGGGATTCCATCACGCAGCGCCGCTCATCGAGCCAGCCGCCCGCCGCGGCGGATTTCATCATCAGGTATTCCCCGCTCACCTGGTAGGCGGCCACCGGCAGTGTCGTGGCCGCGCGGGCGCGGCCGATCACGTCGAGATACATCCCCGCGGGCTTCACCATCAGCATGTCCGCCCCTTCGGCGGCATCCAGCAGGCACTCGCGCACGGCTTCGCGGGCATTCGCCGGGTCCATCTGGTAGGTCGCCTTGTCTCCCGCCTTCGGTGCGGAATCCAGCGCCCCGCGGAACGGCCCGTAGAATGCCGAGGCGTATTTCGCCGCGTAGCTCAGGATCGAGACGTGGGTGTGACCTTCGGCGTCGAGCGCGGAGCGGATCGCCGCGACACGCCCGTCCATCATGTCCGAGGGTGCCACGATGTCCGCCCCCGCCCTGGCGTGGCAGCGCGCCTGACGACAGAGGATTTCCACCGTCGCGTCGTTCAACACGTCGGTTCGCCCGTCCGGCCCGGTGCCGACCACGCCGTCGTGGCCGTCCGAGTTGTATGGATCGAGCGCCACGTCGGTGATGACGCACAGCTCCGGGTGCGCGCTCTTGATCGCGCGGACCGCCCGCGGCACCAGGCCGTCGTCGTTTGCGCATTCGGCGGCATCCGGCGTCTTCAGGTTCTCCGCGATTTTCGGGAAAACCACCACCGCCGGGACGCCCAGCGCGCGGGCCTCCCCCGCGGCGGCAACCAGCCCGTCCACCGACCACCGCGTCACCCCGGGCATCGACGCGATCTCCACATCCTCCGGTTCCTCGTGGACGAACATCGGCAAAACGAGATCGGACGGCGTGAGCACGGTTTCCCGGATCATGCCGCGGATGGCGGCGGTGCGGCGGTTGCGGCGCGGGCGTTGCATGCCGCCATCCAATCACATCCCGCGCGGCGCGCAACTCCGCGGATCATCGCGGCACGCCCGCCGGGAATTGACCTTGACGAACCAGCACTACCCCGCCCTTGATACTGCCTGCCAAATCCGATGCATTTTCCATCCGCTTTCCCAAAACGCCCGGCCGCACTCTGGCTCCGGGGTCTCGCCGTCGCCGCCCTCTGCATCCTCTTTCCCGCAACCGGCCTGCACGCCCAGGACTTCGAGGGACAGACCATCGCCGAAGTGGAGATCCGCTACCGTGGCGAGCGCACCGTGGACGAAGCGCGGCTGCGCAACCTCATGTCCACCCAGGCCGGAGCCACCTACCGGGCCGAAAATCTCGATAACGACATCCGCGCGCTCTACGAATCCGGACTGGTCGATGACGTCCGCTTCCTTGCCGAACCCGTTGGCGACCGCGTGCGCGTGATCGCCGAGGTCGCCACCCGGCCGACCCTCGGCGGCGTCGGCTTTCTCGGCAACAACGTGTTCACCGACCAACGGCTCGCCCGCGAGTCCAAGCTCGAGGCCGGAGGTGCGCTCAGCGACGCCGAGATCCTCGCCGCGCGCCGCAACATCATCGATTACTACCGCGACCGTGGATATCCGGACGTGTCGGTCACCCACCGGCTCCAGCCCACCGATCGCGACGGCATTTCCGACCTGGTCTTCGTCATTGATGAAGGAACAAAAAACGAGATCCGCCGCATCCGCTTCGAGGGCAACACCGCGTTCACAGCCAACGAACTGCGCAAGGAAATGGAAACCAAACCCAGGGGGTTTTTCTGGTGGATCACCCGGTCGGGCCGCTTCGAATCGCAGCAGCTCGACGAGGACGTCGAGGCGGTGCTGGATTACTACCGCACCCGCGGCTTCCTCCGCGCCAGCAGCCCCGGCCCGCGCCTCGAACCGGTGCGCGACGGCCGCGTCGATCTCATCATTCCCATCGAGGAGGGCGAGAAATACACCGTCGGCAGCATCTCCTTCGGGCCAATGACCGTCTTCTCGCCCGAGGATTTCCAACCTCTCCTCACCCTCAACGGCGGAGATGCCTACAACTCCAGCAAGATGCGCGCTGACATGACGATGATCCGCAGCTTCTACGGCTCGCGCGGATACGCCGACGCGAACGTCACCCCCGACATCCGCGACGCCGGGCCGAACCGCGTCGATATCACCTACCGCATTACCGAGGGTGACCGGTTCCGCGTCGGACGGGTGGACATCCAGGGCAATACCAAGACACAGGACAAGGTGATCCGCCGCGAGATCCCGCTCCAACCCGGCGACCACTTCAACTCGGTCGAGCTCGACACCACCCGCTCCCGCCTCCAGAACCTCCAGTATTTCAGCGATGTCCAGGTCACCGGACGCCCGGCAGGCAGCGGCTTCCGCGACGTCAACGTCCTCGTCGCCGAACGGCCGACCGGATCGATCGGCGTCGGTGCCGGATTCAGCTCGATCGACAACGTCGTCGGCTTCCTCACGCTGGAACAAGCGAACTTCGACCTCTTCAACCCGTGGAACTTCACCGGTGGCGGCCAGCGATTCGGCATGAACCTGCGCGCCGGTCGCCAGCGTACCGACTTCAGCGTTTCGCTTGTCGAGCCATGGTTCATGGACCGCCGCCTCGCGCTCGGCGGCGAACTCTTCTACCGCGAGAACACGTTCTTCAGCGATTTTTACGAGCAGCGCAATGTCGGCGGCTCCATCTTCATCCGCAGGCCAATCGACGATTTCAGTTCATTCCGCGTCGAATACCGGCTCGAGGAAGTGAAAATCGATTCCGACATCACCTCGGCGGATTACGGCGGCACCGGCGACAATTCGCGTCTCTCCCAAAACGCCATTGGCGGGAGTTTCATGCGCAGTGCCGTCACGCTCGGCTACCTCTACGACAACCGCGACAGCAACATCCTGCCGCGCCGCGGCCACCGCATCGACACCAGCCTCACCGTCGCAGGGGGTATCTTCGGCGGCGATGTCGACACCGTCAGCCTGTCCATGCTCGGCCAGAAACACTGGAACCTCAGGTGGGACACCATCCTCTCCATCAACGGCGAACTCGCCTTCGTGGACTCGATCAATGGCGAGGTGCCGATCTTCGAGCGCATGTTCCTCGGCGGCGGGCGCACGCTGCGCGGCTTTGAGTTCCGAGATGTCGGCCCGCGCGACACCGGCTTCACCGAGGAGGTCTTCGGCGGCAAGTCGCTCGGATTCCTTTCGCTCGAATACACCATCCCCATCATCGAGACCGTGCGCGCGGCCGTTTTCTACGATCTGGGATTCGTCAATTCCGGAGCTTGGGATCCCTCCCCGAACGACATTTACAGCAACGTCGGCATCGGCGTGCGGCTTCAGTTGCCGGTCAGCCCGCTGCCCCTCGCCCTGGATTACGCCATACCGGTGACATCCCCGGACAACGCGGCCGACAACGGCGGCCAGTTCAACTTTTACCTCAGCGCGGATTTCTGATCCATCCTGCGGCGGGGATGCGTTGCGGACGCAGGATTTGGATTGTGTTCGGACACGCCGCGCTTAATTTGCGCGTGCTGAAATGAACATGCGAGTCCACACCACCTTCCTGGCCATCATGGCCATGGCGCTCACTACCGCATTCTCCCCGCGTTCCTCCGCGAGCACCGACGAATCCGTCCTCGTGATGGAGGCGCATTCCGGGAAAATCCTCTACGCTGTCAATTCCACACAGCGGCGACCGGTGGCAAGTCTCGCCAAAATGGCCACCGCCGCCGTCACCATTGACTGGGCCACCGCCGCCGGCGTCGATATCGGCGGAACCATGATCACCGTTCCGGAAACGATCACGCTCGTCGGCGGTCCGAACCCGATGAACCTTCAGCCAGGCGAACGCCTCACCCTGCGCGACGCGCTCTTCGCCGCAATGCTCGGATCCGACAATCTCGCCGCCATCGCCATCGCCGACCACGTCGGTCGCGAACTCCTGCGCGCGCGGGGACGACAGGGCGAACCGGTCGTCACCTTTGTCGCAGAAATGAACAGCCTCGCCCGCGCGCTTGGAATGTCCCGCACCCGTTTCAACAATCCCCACGGCCTGGACCGCCCGCGCAATCCCGGTGCCATGTCCACCGCCGCGGACATGGCCCGGCTCTCCGTTTACATCATGCGCAAGCCACCGCTCACGTTCATCACCCGGCAGACCACGCGGCGCATTCACGTCCATGGCTCCGACGGTCCCCGCGGATTCCTCGTCCGCAATACCAACGAACTGGCCGGTGGTGACGGCGTGCTCGGCATCAAGACCGGCACCACCCGCGCGGCTGGTCCCTGCCTCGCCGCATGTGTCGAGCGCGACCCGCTCATCCGCACCATGCCGGACGGCACACGGGGTGTCACACCGCGCCGACTCGTGATCGTCGTCTTCAACCACACCGACCGCTTCGACCGCGCCCGTGGCCTGATCCGCCGGGGATGGGCCTCATACGACCGGTGGCTCCAGCTTGGCGGACTCGTCGAAAATCCCCGCCGCGAATTGATCCAGGTGCCGGATTTGGAATGACGGAAGGGGAAAATTTCTCACTTTGGGTGTTTGACACCACATGGCCGGATCGCTTTGCTTGTCCTCAGCACTAATCTTAAAAAATCCGATCCGCATGAGCGACCAAGAAAACAAGCCGCCTTCTCCGCAGTCACCTCCGTCCAAACATACTGCCAAGATTCCCCTGCTGAAACAGGCGCCGCCAAAGGCACCCGGTAGTAGTGACCCGGCCCAAGCCTCAAAAAGAACCGGAAATATCCCGCTTAAGAAAGAAACCGTCAAAGTGACTCTGAAGGCTTCGGACGCCCCTCCCGCCAAACCTTCCGCTGGCCAGGACGGTCCTGTCAAACCTCCGAAACCTGACATGCCCGCCCCTGCCACTGGTTCCGCACCCAAGCCGCCGGCACCCTCTCCACCGCCGCCTACCGCCGCGGC
>SLAV01000113.1 GCA_007126655.1 Haloferula sp.
CATGAGAAAAATCCATCTGCTCGCCTCCCTTCTTTCGGCCTCCGTGCTGGCAACAGCCAATGGCAACGTCACCGGAATTTTTCACGACACCTTCGAGTCCGACACGGGTGTCTGGTTTAGCGGGGGTGATCTTGGATCGCTCACGAACACTGCCGGGCAGCTTTCCTGGACTCCTGGAGCCGCCACCGGAATGCGCCAGGTCATTGGCCGCTCATTTCCCACGCAGACGCTCGGAGAGGGAGAATCCATTGAACTCACTTTCGGTTACACCCGGACAGCCGGCAATCTGGGCATTCTGCGCGTCGGACTGTTCAACCTGACGCAGCCAATCGTCGCAAACGATTGGGCGAATGATGCGGAGAATGCATGGTCCGGCTACTACACCTTCATCCGGGATAATGGAACCAACCTCGCACGTGTCCATGATCAGCCTGGAATGGCGGTTCCGGGTGGTGGTACAGGCACCGCGGGCATACCCAATGGCCCGACATTTGCGGGAGCGGAAATGGTGGTCTCGTCCGGTCTCAATACGAATGACACCGTTGCCGAGAACACACCGTATGAGGTGGGCTTTCTCCTGACACGCACGGAAACGGGCGTCGAGACGCGGTTCACCTTGTCGGATGGAGACACCGTCCTATACTCCGTAAGCGCAAATACCGAAACGACGTTTGCGGATTTCAACACCGTCGCGATCCGGGTATCCGAGGGAACGGTCCTTTTCGACAACATGCGGGTGCGGGCAACCCGTTTGCTTTCCGATGCACCCCGGCTCGCCATCACCCCGGCTGTCGCTCCGGCCACCGGGTTTGACCTCGAGTGGAACAGCAATGCGGGGAAAGCCTACAACCTGCGCACCAGTACCGACCTGGATGGCCCGATCAGCGAATGGGACCTTCTCGCGGCGGATGTTGCCGCCACTCCGCCCGCCAACCTGGTCAATGTCCAGGGTGACGGCCTCCGCCGCTTCTATGCCGTCGAGGAATTCGACGCGCCACCGCTCCTGGAGGAAAACTTCGAGGACGTCGAAGGCCCCGGCCCGCCCGCCGGCTGGGCGCGCACCGACAACGGCGCGGGCACGGTCTGGGAGGTCGGCACGCCGACAGGTGGGGCCGAATTTGTTCCGAATGCCGCGGCGGTGGGCAACCAGTGCGCCGGAACCAACCTCAACGGCCAATACACGTCCAACGCCGACGCCTCGCTGATTTCACCGGTCTTCACCGTGCCGCAATCCGGCGCAAGGCTAACCTACCGGCAGTATATCGACACCGAATCCGCCCCCTCGCAAGATCTTGGATCGATCCGCCTGCTCGATGTCGACGGCAACTTCCTCGCCGATGTCGTCACCGGCATCGAGGGTGTCACGACGACCTGGAGCGAGGAATCCATTGACCTCCCGGACGCCGCCAACGGCTTGGAGGTGAGGCTCGAATTCCGCTTCCAAAGCGACGCGGAAGAGAATTGGGGCGGCTTCTACATCGACGACGTCGCGGTCACCGCGAAATGATGGAAAGCGAGAACATGACCGCCATGTCCGAACCGCACCGCCACACATATCCTGTTAAAGGCAGGCCCACATTCAGTCCAAAATTCCTTCGGCAGTGTGATACACCAGCCATCCTCCCTGCGCCAAATCTAAGATTTTCTGCGCGAAATCAAAGATCCGATGGCATTTTCCTCTTGCGGACCCGATCCGTTACCGTTTAGAACTCCAGCGAACCCAGAAAACAAGCGATTATCATGAAAATCAGCGTCCTCACCGCCCTCCTCGCCGCGTCTGCCCTGGCCGCAACATCTAGCCAAGCCACCGTCGTCTTCACCGACACCTTCGAATCGGGGACCGGTGATTGGTATCGGGCCTGGTCTGGGGGATCTACGTCCCTGACTACTGATAATGATCGTCTTTCCTTTACTTTTGCGGATACGGGCGCACAGGAGGTGATTGGACGTTCCTTTGACTCGCAGACGATTCCTGTTGGAGGGTCTCTAACCGTAACATTCGATTTCCGGCAGACTTCATCCACCGGGATCTTTCGGGTCGGTTTTTATGACCTTTCGGAAGGGGCGTTTGATGCGGGCGGCTGGGCTCAAACGAGCACTGGCTCATATGCCGGTTACACCACGTTCATCCGCGATAACGGTTCGAACATCGCGCGCCGGGAAAATGGGAATTTCAACACAACCGTTTCACAAGCCTACCCAACCGTCGGCACGAATCAGGGATCAGGGGGTACGGTCTCCGACATAACTGATTCCGGAGGCGGCACTAACTTCTCCTTCGCCAACGACACCGACTACCAGTTCAGCTTCACGATTGATCGTGTCTCCGCGACTCAAATCGATACGCGCTTGCTCGTGATGGAAGGTGCGACTGAGCGTTACAACGTGGTGGGTTCGCAAACCAGCGGGACTCTACATACTGACTTCAACACGGTTGTTTTGCGCACCTCGTCCGGCACCGCACTCTACGACAATATTCAGCTCACCTACATCCCTGAGCCATCAACCGCACTGCTCGGTGGTATTGGCATGCTCTGCCTGCTTCGCCGCCGCCGTTGAGTGGATCACCCTTGCCCCGCATCCTTATGACAAGCCGCAACGGGTCTTTCCGTGGCGGCTTGCTTCTTTCTGCAGTCATCGAGCTTTTGATCCATCGATATCGATGAAATCCGTGATCCAAAAACATCTGGCCGCCTTCTTCGGCCTGTTACTCCTCGCGCCGGTGCTGCGTGCGTCGGTGGTTTTCAGCGACACGTTCGATTCCGGGAACGGAGCGTGGCATAAAGCCTACGTCGGAACCGGGGGCAACGCGACGACTCTCACCAACGACTCGGGCCGGCTTTCCTTCACCGTCGGCAGTGCGGCGGGCGGTTACGAGGCAATCGGCCGCGCGTTTGCGGCGCAGATGATTGGCGTCGGCGAATCGATCATGCTTTCTTTCGATTACAGGCAGACATCGGCCACCGGGATTCTCCGGTTTGGGCTCTACAACATGACGGGAGAGACAATTGGTGCGGATGGCTGGGCGAACACCAACAGCGGCCAATACGCTGGCTACACCACCTTCATTCGCAGCAACGGCTCGAACATCGCGCGCCGCGAGGTGGCGAGTTTCACCACGGATTGGGCGAACAACTTCCCAACACACGGCGTGAGCGGAACAGTGAACGACATCACCACCACCGGTGGTGGCACGAATTCCGCCTTCCAAAACCACACGGACTACCACCTCACCTTCCGAATCGACCGTGTTTCCGAAACGCAGACCGACACCTTGCTGACGGTGATGGAGGGCGGGACCGAGCGCTACTCGGTGGCCGGATCGCAGACCAGCGGCACCCATCTGGAAGCCTTCAACACCGCCGTTTTGCGTGTGCAATCCGGAACCGCTCTTTTCGACAACGTGCGGGTGCGTGTGATCCGCGCGCCACGTCCCGCTGGCCCCCGCATCACCATCACCCCGGCCGTGGCTCCGGAAACCGGATTCGATCTCGCGTGGGAAAGCACGGAAGGAATGCGATACCAATTGTTTGCCAGCGAATCACTTGAAGCGTCGTTTGCGGAGTGGAATTTGTTGGTGGCCGACATCGATGCGACGCCGCCGGTGAACACGCTGAACGTCCAGCATGACGGGCCCCTGCATTTTTATGTGATTGAGGAAGACACACCGCCGCCAGTCGAAGAAGTCGTCCGCTTCACGAACGACCAGTATGGATTCCAACTGAATTCATTCGGCTTCCGATACGCCTTTGAGGATGCGAATGGAGACCCGATCGCCAGCGCACATCCGCAATCCGGTCTCTTGCTCGGGGTGATGGCCGGCAACACGCCGACCGTGAGCCCGGTGCAAGAGACGGTGGTTGATGAGTTCGAGAACGATCTGCTACGGGCCACGGTGACATCGGCGAACGGCGTTCAGGCGCGGGTGGAGATCGAGTTTCACGAAAGTCATGTCCGCTTCAGCGTGGAGCCGGTCGGTCAGCCGGCAAATGCCCGTTTCACCTATGACTTCCGTACCGCGCCGATGGGGCCGGTGTATGGACTGGGCGATTTCGGGTCGCATGCGGATGAGTTCAATGATGTGAACGCGCCATGCAATGGCAATGTTGCGGCACGGGACCAGGCGGACCTGACCGGATTCGTGCGTGACGAAATCACCAATCAGGGGAGTTGCCGCCGATTTATTTCCAACTTTGCGATTTTTCCCCGGCAGGGCTTCGCCCAGGTGCTGTTCAACGATGCGAAAAAACGGGTGGGATTCACAGCCACGGAAAACCGCATCGGTGTGGCGGATGTCACGGATGTCAATTCCCTGTACTATTTCACCGGCGACATGGAGCGGATTTACGCGGATTACCTCGCCGCACGCGTCAGTGCGGGCTACCCGGATGTGAAGCCGAGGTTCGACATGTTCAATGTCGGCTGGGAGGCGTATGGCGCGCTGGGTTGGAACACCTTCCAAGAGGCGGTGATGCACAACATCCAGACGTATCTGGATCTGGGTTTTCCTATGAAATGGGGTGTGGTCGGTTCAGGCTTCTGGCCTGGAAGCCGCAACAGCACCAGCCAGGGGACCACGGTGAGCTTTGGCATGTGGGATAGCGAGGCGACTCCGCGAAACGATGGACTGCCCAATCCGCGCTATCCCGATCCGGATGCCCTCAAGCAATTGTTCGGCGACAACGACATGAAAATGCTGCTCGGGCTGCGCAATCACTTCAAGGATCCGTCGCATGCCTCATACAATCTTCAGAATGATGGGGTTTTCCCACAGGAGGTGCTCGACCTCGATCATGCGCTGAGAAACGCGAGTGGGAATCGCGTGCGATCCTCCAACAACCAGTTTCCCGGAGTTCCGATTCATTTCATCGACAGCCACAACCCGGCGGCGATGGATTGGTTTGTTGAGAAAGCCGCTCTCTGGGGCGTGGATGGCTTCAAGGAGGATGCCATGATTTATAACAAGGTGTATCAGGACGGCATGTGGAACCCCTTCAACAAACGCCTGATGGAAGAGGGCTATCTGATGATCGCCCGCAACACGGCGTTCTCTCCGGCGGGGGATCTCATGCGGATCAACGATTCCTATGCGGGCACGGGCCAGAACTATCATTCAGACCCGCACCGGATCCCGCTCAACATGTTGAACAACGCGGCAAGCGCCGCCTCCAACGGGTATCCCGACATCATCGGCGGCACGCCGACGGGTTCGACCACGTCGGCCATGTTCCGCGAATATTACATCCGCAATACGATGCTGGCGGCGGTCTCCGCAGGCATGTCGTTCGGCCGTGGCCCATGGCTGCTGCAACACCCGGAATACGAGGCGATCGCGCTGAAGGCCGCGCGCTGGCACGACCGCTACGCGCCTTACATCTTCAGCGCAGCGATCGACAGCCACGAGACCGGTTATCCCCACACCATGACTCCGCTGCACATCGCGTTTCCCGGTGATGAGGAAACCTACCATTTGATCAGCCGCGAGCGGCAGCAATACCAGTGGATGCTCGGCCCATCGATGCTGGCGGCGCCGCTGTTCGGCAACGACTTTGAAACCGCGGAGTCGCGCGACGTGTACCTGCCGGCGGGGCGCTGGATCGATTACGAATCCGGAACCGTGTACGATGGGCCGGTCATTCTGGAGAATTTCCCGATGCCGCGCGCGCGCATCCCGGTTTTCATCGGCGGCAAAGGCGTGATCGTCGGCAAGTCCGAAGAGGAAGCGGATGCGCTCGATGTCGAAGTGTTCCCGGTGACCCAGGGATTCTCGGAATACACCTACACCTGGATCGACGGCGCGACGAAAAGCCGCATCACTTCGAACAACGCGGGTTGGGACTCTGCCACCCTGAAGATCCGTGATCTGACTGCGGATGAAGATGTCGCCACGGAATACGACCCGGTCCGCGGCTCGTTCCGCTTCCGCCTCACGCCAGGGCACGATTATGAGTTGACCGGAGGTTGAGGTGTTTCCAAGCACCACGAGTACGCCGAAAAACCGCTGCGACATCTTCTCGTTGGCGGCGGCATTCGGGAGGACTTTTGCCGTGATGTCGGCTGGAGCGATGGTTGACAAGGGCAATTTTCCGGCCCTTCGAAACACGTTCCAGTGTTTTTCCTTCGGCTTCAGGTTTTTTCGGGTATTTTTGCGCCGATGGTCCGCCCACGCCGCGTTTTGATTTTCACCGATTTGGAGCACACCGCCCGGCGGCAGATGGTGCAGGGGGTCGGGCGCTTTGCCCGGGAGGGTCACCGTTGGCAGCCAATGATACCGTGGGCGGATCTAGACCAGTGGGCGATGCCCGAGGGGATAAATGTCGACGGCGTGATCGCCTTTCCGAATACGCGGGAGCGGATCGACATCCTGCTCGGGTTGCAATGCCCGGTGGTCTGCGTTGGCCCGCATTTTCCCGAGGTGAGCCTGCCACGGGTCGATTGGGATGACGAACTGGCCGGGCGGATGGCGGCCGGACACATCCTGGGCTTGGGGATGAGACGGATCGCGTTTGTCGGTGTGGATTTCGGACTCGGTTACGTGGCCAAACGGCTCCGGGGTTCCCGGCTTGAAGCGGCGACACACGGGCTGAAGGTCCATGCCCTCGAACTGGAACCCGGCGGGCATCGTGCCGACAAGGTGGCGGCAGTCGCCAGGAACGAAGTCGAGTGGTTGAAATCGATCGAGCCGCCCTTCGGCGTGGTCGCCGCAACGGACATCACCGGTTTCGATCTGCTCAATGCCTTGCGGACCGCCGAGATCGCAGTGCCGGAGCAGGCGGCGGTGATCAGCATCGGCGGGGACAACGTGTTGTGCCCGTTCTCCGACCCGGCACTCTCCAGCGTCGAGTTGCCCGGTGAGCAGGTCGGCTACCAAGCCGCGCGCCTCCTCGATGGCTGGCTCGACAAAAAGATGTCGGCGAAGGCAATCTGCGTGCCGCCCGGGCGGCTGGTGGCGCGGCGCTCGTCCGACATCGTGGTCACGAATGATGAAATGGTGAGGCGTGCGCTGCTTTTCATTCGCCAACATGCGACCCGGTCGATCCGCGTCTGCGACGTGCTCACCGCCGTCCCCCTGTCGCGGCGGCCGCTGGAATTGCGCTTCAAGCGCGACACCGGGCGCACGCTGCAGAAGGAAATCCTGCGGGTCCGCATAGTAAGGGCCAAGGAAATGCTGATCGATACGGACCTCCCGGTCGCCGAGATTGCCATCCGCTGTGGGTTCAGCGAGCCGCAGCGGATGACCGAAGTGTTCGGCCGCGAACTGGGGCAGGCACCCGGGGCGTTCCGCCAATCTCATCGGCTGGCTGATGACAGACGCTGATCGTTCAGACGCTCAGAACGAAAAAGAAAACGCTTCGACGTCTAGTCTTGCCGGCGGGCAGGTGCTATATGCGTAGCAATAATCACTCATTCGCTCGCCCCATGAAACACCGCATCAAACGAAATCCCCCGACCTTGTGGACTGGCGAGTTTTTGCATGTGATGGATAATCCCAGGATACGATGCGGGATGGTCTAGGAAATTAGATTATCAAATCGATTCAATCCCGAACCATATGTCATTTTTTGCACACCGCGCCTCTTGTGGAATTGCTCTCATGGTATTGGCTTCGTTCGCCGCACTGGCGGAGGAAAAACCAGCGCCGCCCGGCATGATCCTCACTTGGACGGGCGACCCGACCACCTCGATCATCATCGATTGGCACCGCCTCGCAGAAAACGAGGAACCCCCCGCCGCCATCGAGGCCCGCCCCCGCGGCACCGACGAGTGGCGCGCATTCCCGGCCGAGCGGTTTCCCTTCCCCCACTCCGACCGCCTCATCGACCGCATCGAGATCGAGGGTCTCCAGCCCGACACCGAGTATGAACTAAACGGCAACTACCTGAGCATCGTGATGGGCGACTCGGACCACAGCAACCCGATCGCCGGCGAACAAACCGACTGGATGCGACGGACCTTGGAAGAGCGCCGCAACATCCCACACCTCATTCCTGTCTATCATGTGCCCGCGTGGCCGAGCAACCGCAGCTTCGATGGCCGTGTGAGTGCCGCCGTGCGGGAACACTGGGTGCCGATCTTCGAGCAAAACCACATCCGCCTCGCGCTCGAACACCATGATCACACCTACAAGCGCACCGTCCCGATCTTCGAGGGCGAGGAAAATTCCGAACGCGGCATTGTCTATCTAGGCGATGGTTCATGGGCCATGTCCCCCCGTCGCGTCCATTCGGTCGAGGACACCTGGTACCTTGCAGAGGCGCGGTCCGTCCGACACTGCCTGATCATCTCTGTCCACCCGGATCGCAAGGAAATCCGTGCGATCAACCCTGACGGAGAGGAAATCGATACCATCACCATTCCGGCGAGAACTCCAGGATAGGAAATGCGGCTTCAATAGCCAAACCCAGCCAGCCCGACATGGAATCCACCAACCTCAGACGAAGCCACGATCTCAAGCAGACCGTCCTCGAAGGCACCGCTATTTCAAAAAATTACACGCTCATTCATAGGATGACTCACAAGTCCATGCATCAAAAATTCGTCCTTTGCCTCTCCGCATTCCCATTTCTCTTTCCGACTGCTTCAGCCACGGAGTCCGGCAACACACCACCCGTCCCCGCATCACTCGCGACTCCGAAAGGCGATAACGATGCACTGTCCATCCCGGACAAGGTGATCCACATTTCCGGCGTTTACCCGCACCTGGCATTGCAGAACAGGTCCGGGGAATGCGGGCCCGGCGCCGTCGTGCCGTGGGCCGACCGGCTGTGGGTCGTCACATACTCCCCGCACAGCCCGCGCGGCAGCGCCGACAAACTCTACGAAATCACCCCGGACTTGCAAATCATCGAGCGCCCGGAATCCGTCGGCGGCACACCGGCAAACCGGTTCATTCACCAGGCCACCCGGCAACTCGTCATCGGCTCCCATTTCATCGACCAGGACCGGAATGTCCGCACCATACCTTTGACCGAGGCCCCCGGCCGCATGACCGCCACCGCGCGCACCTCACCGACCCCAACCGGCTTTACATGTACACCATGGAGGCGGGGCTCTATGATGTGGATGCACGCGACCTCTCCTTCATCGTCCGTTACCCCGACGTCCAACGCACTGGCGACCGGTTCATCTCCGGCTACCACGGCAAGGGTGCCTACACCGGGCAGGGCTTGTTGGTGGTTTCCAACAATGGCCGCGCATACGACCAGGGCAACCCCAGAGGGCCATCCGGTGTGCTCGCAACCTGGGATGGCACCACCGTTGCCGACAACACCCCCTCCGATCCATTCATCATGTTTGGATACGACCGCAAGGAACTCACCCTCCACTCGTCCGAACCCACCACCATCTCGGTGGAGGTGGACTTTTTCGCCAACAACACCTGGTCCACCTACAAAACCTCTGACCTGGAGGCGGATCAAACCGCCACCCACCTCTTCCCCGAGGGCTTTCATGCCCACTGGGTGCGCGTCAAGGCATCGTCGGACACCACCGCCAACGCCCAGTTCAAATACGGACCGGATAGCGAATGAGCGCGCCCTCGCAATCCTCATTTCAATCCACACACCCAACACCATGCAAAACGACACGAACACACCCAACCACAGCCGCCGCCGCTTCCTCCAACACTCACTCATCGGCACCGCCGGACTTGGCCTTGGCATCGCCTCCACCAGTCAAGTCCGCGCCGAGCCACTGCCCAATGCGGGCGATCCGGAGATCGACGAGACATACGACGTCGTCGTCTTCGGCGGGGGTACCGCCGGCATCATTGCGGCCCTCCAGGCCGGCCGCGCGGGCGCAAGCGTGCTCATCGTTGAACGCGGTGCCCAACTCGGCGGCACCATGACGACCGGCGGCGTCAGCTTTCCCGGATTGTTCGACGCCTGGGGCCAGCAGGTGATCGCCGGCATCGGCTGGGACCTCGTGAAGGAATGCGTGGAAATCGACGGTGGAAACTTCCCGGATTTTTCCCGCGTGCCGCAACGCCACTGGCACAATCAAATTTACCTCAACCCATACCTCTACGCCATCCTCGCCGAGGAGAAATGCGCGGAAGCCGGCGTCAAGATCGCCTACCACGAGTTTCCGCTCTCCGCCGCTGCCTCGCCGGATGGGGGTTGGGCCGTCACCTGTGTCGGCTTCGGCACCATGCGCCGCATCCATTGCAAGCAAATCATCGACTGCACCGGCGGCGCGGAAGTCGTCGGCATGCTTGGGTTCGAGCGCATGCGCGAGGAGGAAACCCAGCCCGGATCGATGTATTACAGCCTCAACTCGCCCATGGACGCCGGGCGGGACAATGTGTCCCGGCTCTATGTCCACGGGGCGGATTCCTCGAACTCGCGCTCCGTCGCCCATGCCAACATCACCGGCCGCAAGGCGGTGCTCGACCTGGTCCGCCGGCACAAGGCCCGCCTCATGCACTTGCAACAGGAAACCGGCTTCCGCGAAAGCTACCGCATCGTCGGAGAAACCATCATCACCGTGAATGACTATCGCAACGGCAGGAAATTCGACGACGCCATCTGCAACGCCTTCTACCCAGTGGACCTCCACACCCGCCGCGGCGTGAGACCCGAACCGCTGCCGCGCGGCACGGTGTCCACCGTCCCGTTCCGCGCCCTCATCCCGAAAAACAGCCGCGACCTCATGGTCGCAGGCCGCTCCGTCAGCAGCGACCGCCTTGCCAACTCCGGCCTGCGCGTCCAGGCACCCTGCATGGCCATGGGCCAGGCCGCCGGAGCCGCCGCAACCCTCGCCGTCCAAAAAGGCACCACCCCGCTCGAAGTCCCGCTCAACGAAATCCACGCCCTCCTCCGCGAACACAACGCCATCATCCCAGGAGATGCCTGAAACCTGCAAAAAAAGAAACACCATGAATGTTCCCGACATCCACACATCTCCCGTCGCACCCAAATGGTGCACCTTGGCAGCCGCCGCATTCCTCGCGATCCCCCATGCCTGGGCCGGTGCGCCCTCGCTCCCGCAGGCCCCCGCCGGGTTGCTCGTCGATCTTCATCCGCGCCCGCTCGCCGTCGAGGATCTTGAGTCCCCCCGCTTCAGTTGGGAGGTGCGGGATCCACGCCGTGGCGCCCGCCAGGCGGCCCGTCAGATCCTCGTGGCCACCCACCCGGATTTGCTGACGCCGGAGGCCGCCGATGTCTGGGACTCCGGCAGGGTAGGGGAGGCCTCATCCGCCGCCGTGGCATATTCCGGCCCGCCGCTTTCACCCGCCACCCGATACTTCTGGACCGTCCGCACATGGGATGAATCCGGCGTCGCCGGGCCCTTCGCACCACCCGCCGAATTCGCAACCGCCCTGAAAGACCAATGGGATGCCGTGCCCATCTGGGCTGCGGAGGGAGGCGAAAGGCACGACTGGCAGGACGTCACCATCGCCTTCGATTTCATCATCCACAACACCGCCGCCAGCGTCTGGTTCCGCGCCGCCAACCCGGCCAGCAACTACATGTGGCAGTTCGATGCCAACGCCAACACACTGCGCCGCCATGTCTTCCACGATGGAAACTTCCGCCTGCTCGAAGTCCGCGAGCTTGGATTCGAGCTTGAGCCGGAAACCCGCTATCAAGTCACCATCCAGGCCCATGGCCCGGCCATCCGGACGTTCATCAATGGCAATCTCATCGACGAAACCGAAGACGACACCTTTGCCGCCGGCAACGTCGGGTTCCGCCACGGCAACCACGACGAGGCCACCTACGCCAACCTCACCATCAAGGACGCCGATGGCAGCATGCTCTTCGAGTCGGACCTCATGGCCAACAACCCGTTCCCCCGCGGCAACCTCACCGCCCATGGCGTGCGCTTCGGGCGCAACCAGTCCGCCATGCTCCCGACCGGCGACGGCGGGGAACCGGACGACGGCTTCCCCGGCTCCGGCACCGACTGGGCACTGATGCGGACGGATTTCCAAATGCCGGACAAGCCGGTGGCCCACGCCACCCTCTATGCCGCCGCCGTCTGCCCGGTACGCTCCGCACAATACATCTATCGCGCCATGCTCAATGGCCGGTTGATCGGCGTCGGCCCGACGCGCGGCTACGACGGCATGAACTTCTATCACGCCTTCGATGTGGCGGAACATCTGGCACCCGGCGACAACACGCTCGCCTTCGTCGCCTACATCGCATCCGGCAAAGCCCTCAAAGCCCAGCTCGACATCGTCTTTGCCGATGGCTCGCGCCAGCGCGTCGCCACCAACCCGCAAAGCTGGCAGGCCCGCGACGGCTCCGACCTGTTCCTCAACGTCGGCAACGCCGGCACCGGATTTTACCACGCCCCGCGCGAATACCTGCGCGCCGACCGCTGGCCACACGGGTTCGACCAACCCGGATTCGACGCGTCCGCATGGCCGGCCCCCGCCGAACGCCCCGCCATCCAAGGCCTCACCGGCCTGCCCACACGCAACCTGAAACAGGAAATCCGCCGCCCGGTCACCGCCGAAGCGATCGGCCCCGGCGCATGGCGGCTCGATTTCCACCGCAACGTCGTCGGCGGCATCCGCTTGTCCGTCAACGGCACCGCCGGCACCCACGTCGATGTCTTGTTGGGCGAGGAACTCAACGACGACGGCTCCGTCCGCTACCGCATGCGCACCCGCAACCACTATCAGGACCGCTGGACACTCGCCGACGGCCCGCAAACCCTCGAACATTTCGGCTACCGTGTCTTCCGTTACGCCGAGCTGCACGGCTTGCCCGAATCCGTCACCGCCGATGACATCACCGGCGTCGGCTGGGTTTACCCGTTCGACATGGAGGCCGCCGCATTCTCCTCATCCGATCCGCACCTGGATGAAATCTGGAAATTCTCCCGCGACAGCATCCGCCTGCTCAACATGGAACTCTACATGGACACGCCATCGCGCGAGCGCCGCGCATACGAGGCCGATGCCTTCCTCCAGCAACTCGCCCACTACGCGCTCGACCGCGAATTCGCACTCGCCCGCTTCTCGACCGAATACCTATTCCACCACTACACCTGGCCGACCGAATGGAAACTCACCTCCCCCTCCGCCGCCTGGCGGGATTACCTCCACACCGGCGACCTGCGCTCCGCCAGCAGATATTATGAACTCCTGCGCGACACCAAGACACTCGACGAATTCCTCGACGACCGCGGCCTCGTCGTCAAACACCCGGGAGGCCCCCACCGCCCCGACAGTTGGACGGACATCGTCGATTGGCCCGTCGCCCTGCGCGACGGCTACGTCTTCGGCAACGTCAACACCGTCATCAACGCCTACAACCACCGCACCATGCGCGACCTCGGCCACCTCGCCTCCGCGCTTGGCCGGGACGACGAAGCCGAATCATTCGCCACCATCGCGGCGACCACTGCCGCCGCGATCAACCAATACCTGTTCGACGAAGAAGCCGGCCTCTACCGCGACGGCGAGGGCATCGACCACCACGCACTCCACGCCAGCATCTTCCCGCTTGCCTTCGGCATCGCCACCGAACGCGAAGCCGTCGCCGCCCACGCCCTGGCCGAGCGCCGCATCGTCGGCAACATCTTCTCAGCCGCCTTCCAGATCGAGGCGTTGTTCTCACTTGGCCGCGACCGCGACGCCATCGACCTGCTCACCTGCGACGGCCTCAAAAGCTGGCGCAACATGATCCGCCTCGGCGCGGGCACCACCATGGAAACCTGGGATCCATCGCTCAAACCGAACACCACCTACTCCCATCCCGCCGGCGCGTCGCCCGCCTACCTCATCCCGATGGGCCTGTTCGGAATCGATGCGATCGAGCCCGCCCACCGCCGCTTCACAGTCACCCCGCGCCCCGGCGACCTCGAATCCGCCGAAATTCGCGTGCCAACACTCTCGGGCACCATCCTCGCCGCCATCAGGCAATCCGACACCCACCTCGAACTCCAGCTCACCGTCCCGGCCAACACCACCGCCGAAGTCAACCTGCCCGCCAGCGACCCCGCCAACATCACCGAAGGCGGCAAACCACTCGGCGAAATCCACGGCATCCGCATCCTGGCACCGGCCAACGACCACTCAACCCGAATCGAAATCCCCGCCGGAACCTACTCGTTCACCACATCCCGTTGACTCGCGAGATCTTCCGCATCAAGCGCACTCCAAAACACCCGCAAGTCTTCGATCTCACCCTTGAACGCATGCGTTCTCCATAGCGCTGGATCATGATGGTTGCCGACAATCAAGGGATGGTCGGGCACGTTTCTGTCGGGGGCTGGAACCAAAAGACTTTCAGGTTCTTCACGGCCATCCACAATCGCCCTCACCCGGACGTCGCCGTTGGCTTTCGGGTCGAAAACGAAGGCGAGATGGTGCCATGTGTCGTATCCCAACCTGGATGAGGCCGCCAGGTGATAGGCCGGATCAAAGCCGGCGCGTATCGAAAGCGCCAGCCCGTCGGCTTCCGGATCAATCGCGACCGACCAGCGCCCGACATCATCACGATGGGGAGCCCCCCAGGCAACCGGGCAAATCCGAAGCTGATGGCGGCCCTCGGGAATTCGCATCCAGAACGACAGCGTGCCGGACGGGCGATGCTGGAATGCCGCCCACCCTTGGATTTCCAGGTGACTTCCACCCCCATCGAAATGCAACGCGGTCCCGGATCGACCCGGCACGGTGGCGACACCACCGCCGCCCAAGCCCACCTCGCGAATCCGCCCCGGCAACCGGCCTGTCGTTGTGAACGCCCCCTCGCGATCCAATGCTTCCACATCGATCCCCAGGTAATCCAACCGATCCGGCAGGTGCCTCACAAAGCGCCCCCCGCGAAACGGAACCATGGCATACCCACTCGGCGAGGAATCATCCTCCCGATAGGCGCGCCCTGGCTTCATTTCCACGGCGGACACCGGATCACCATCCATCCGTTGGATCCGCACCTGCCCGTCGATCAAATGGATTTCCGCCGCTCCTCCGGCAGGCGCGATGACGCCGAAGCTCGTCCCATGGTCAATCACCCGGGATGCCGGCAAGTCGAGGGTGAAACCGGTTGCCTCCTCCCGTTCGATGTGGAAATAACCGACTCCATAATCCATCCGCACCGCGTTTCCATCGACGAACTCCACCAAGGCGGGCGCTTCGATCAACGCCCTCACACCTTGCGAGAACGCAAGCTCCACCTCCCCTCGCTCCAGCAAAAGACGGTCTCCTGGCATCACATCGCCATCAACCATCGTTTCCAAACCTCTCTGAATTTGCGAAACCGCCCCATCGTTGAACCTCATGGAGACCGTCGGCACCGGAACAACTCGGAAAAAAGCGACGACCGCCAGCGCCATCAGCACCGCCGCTGCCGCGCCAAGGCTCACCATGGCATAGCGCTTGGCTTGGCGCAGCCGGACTTCCCGCACCACCTCCGCCCGGCGGATGGTGATACTTTTTGAGTCCCTGCGTTTATTGATGGTAGGCAACTTTTTCCGTAATAAATCATCATGAAACCCACCAAACCCATCCGCCAGCTACTCCTCGCCTCCGCCCTGCTCGCCGCCCCCATCGTCCACGCCCAGGACCAGGACGGCACATGGATCACCGATGGCGACGGCAACTGGACCGACGCGATCAATTGGGCCGACGAAGAAATCGCCAACGGCAGCGGATTCACCGCCTTCTTCACCGCCGAACTCACCGGCGACCGCGTCGTCAGCCTCAATGGTAACCGCACCATCGGTAACATCACCTTCACCGACGGCACCACCTCCGCGCACGACCTGAGCATCACCGGCAACACCCTCACCCTGGCGGGCACCACCCCGACCCTCAGCGTCACCCAGGCCGACCGCACCCTCACCATCAGCAGTGTCATCGCCGGCATCGACGGCCTCACCAAGACCGGACCCGGCGATTTGCTTCTCAATACGGCCAACAACACCTATACCGGTGGCACCACGATTTCCGAAGGCCGCCTCATCCATTCCCGCGGCGGAACCGTGCCCCTCGGCGACAGTTCCGGCGACGCCTCCATCGCCGAAAACGCCGCACTCCGCCTCAACAACACCGGAACCGGCAATTTCACGGTCACCAACAAAATCACCGGCAGCGGCACCATTGAGATTTCCAGCAACTCGGCACCCACCGGCAGCAACCAGCGCAGGACTCTGCTCGACAACACCGACATCGACGACTTCACCGGCGACATCCACGTCCTACAAAACGGGAATTTTGCCGCTTGGACCGGAGGGGGAGCCACCCTGGCCATGCACAATCTATCAGGAAGAACGGTCACCATCGATTCCGGGGGGTTCATGACACTCGCCGGAAATGCCAACTTCCCAAATACGACCACGACCATCGGCTCCCTGTTCGGCAGCGGCACGGTAACCCGGAATTTCACAACTGTTGCAAGCATCACCACCCTGGTCGTTAGCGAAGGAAACTTCAGCGGCACGATCAACCCCGACGCGCTGGATAGCGACGCAAGCGCCTTTCTTGCCCTTACCAAGGTGGACGAAGGCACACTGATCCTCTCCGGCAACAACACCTACACCGGTGCCACCACCATCAACGGCGGCGTGCTGCAAATCGGCAATGGTGGCAACACAGGCACTCTCGGGACCAATTCCAATACTTTCATCGCCTCGGGCGCGGAACTGAGAATCAACCGTACCGACACATTCGGCTACCAATACACCGGCGCGCTTACAGGTAGCGGCACTGTCAATGTCGTGTCAGGTGCGCGATTCGATCTCACCAACAACAGCCAGACAGACAGCGGCGATCTCTCGTTCAACCTGGACGGTGCCCTGGCGCTAAGAAATGTCGCGGAGGTTCACCTCGGCGAACTCACCGGCTCCGGAACCATTGCGCGGGGCGGCACCGCGAACAACCCCACCACGATCGTGATCGGCGGGAAAGGCACCGACGCCACCTTCGACGGCACGATCACCACGAACACGACACAGAACACCGCGAACAACTTCAGCGTCGAAAAAACCGGCGCGGGCATCCTCACCCTCGCGGGTGAAAACACCTACGGCGGCAATACCACGATCAACGAAGGCACTCTCGTCCTCGACGAAGGCGGTACACTCTCGTTCATCATCGCCGCCAACGAACAAAGCAACCGCGTCACCGGAGAGGGAACCGCCGAACTGAACGGCACCTTCTCCCTCAATCTCACTGCCGCCGATGTCAGCCATGGAAATTCCTGGCTCCTCGCCGATGCGGACACCAAGACCTTCGGCGCGGAATTCATGGTCACCTCCACCCTCGGGGCGTTCACCCGCTCGGGACAGAACCATATCCGGGTGGACGGCGCCAACATCTGGACCTTCAGCGAAGCCACCGGAATGCTGACACTCGCGATCAGCAGCAGTGGATCCGACTACGATGCCTGGGCGGCATTGTTCCCGGACGCCGACCTCAGCGACCCGGACGCCGACTTCGACGGCGACGGCCTCACCAACGACCAAGAGCGCCTCTTCGGACTCGATCCCACCGATCCCGCCTCGATCAACCCCATCGTCGTTCCCCTTGATGCCGCCACCGGCACCTTGAGCTTCACCCGCCGCGATCCCACCCTCACCGGCGCCATCTATCGGGTCTGGGTTTCCACCGACCTCATGGACTGGCAGGTGGACCAGGGCGCGGTGCTTGCGCCCGGTGCGCTGGTGGACGATGTGGAAACCGTCTCTGTGGAGATTTCCGAAGACCTGCTGGATGAACCCAGGCTCTTCATCCGCATTGAGGCGGCCCCGCCCGGGTCATTGCTCGATGTCGATTTCGAAGATGACGACGGCGGCTTCACCGTCTCCACCGCCAGCGGCACCGCATGGGAATGGGGCGCGCCAGACTCTCCAGACCAAGGCGGCGGAGCGGTCACATCCGGCAGCAACGGCACGCTCCGGTGCTGGGGCACCAACCTCACCGGCGGATACGGCCCCGATACCGACACCTCGCTGCGCTCCCCGGTCATCGATCTCACCGATGTCACCTCGGCCACCCTCAGCTTTTGGAAGGCGATCGACGCCGACTTCGGCCACAACCTCACCGTCAATGTCATCGAAGCCGATACGGATACCGTCATCGCCAACATCATCCCTGCCACAGGAGATGACGATATCTTCGATGCCGTATGGCAACCGGTCGGTCCCGTCACCCTCCCCGCCGAAGCCTACGGCCAACCCGTCCGCATCGAATGGCGCTTCACCGGCAACGGCGCCTTCCAATTCAACGGCGTCTATCTCGACAACGTCCTCCTCCTCAACACCGCCCCATAAACATCCTCTTCCATCTTCCATCTTCCATCTTCTGTCTTCTGTCTTCTGTCTTCTGTCTTCTGTCTTCTGTCTTCTGTCTCCAAGTCTTCTGTCTCCTCATCCCATGAAAGCAAAACGAAACATCCGCCTGCTCCTCGCCTCCACCCTTCTCGCCGCCCCCATCCTCCATGCCCAGAACCAGGACGGCACATGGATCACCGATGGCAACGGCAACTGGACCGATACCTCAAATTGGGACGATGGCGACATCGCCAACGGCAGTGGATTCACCGCCTTCTTCACCGCCGAACTCACCGGCGACCGCGTCGTCAGCCTCAATGGCAACCGTACCATCGGCAACATCACCTTCACCGACGGCACCACCTCCTCGCACAACCTGAGCATCACCGGCAATACGCTCACCCTGGCGGGTACCACCCCGACCCTCAGCGTCACCCAGGCCGACCGCACCCTCACCATCAGCAGTCTCATCGCCGGCAGCGACGGCCTCACCAAAACCGGCGCAGGCGATTTACTTCTCAGTGCGGCAAACACCTACACCGGAGGCACCACCATTTCGGAAGGCCGCCTCATCCACTCCCGCGGCGGAACCGTGCCCCTTGGCAACAGTTCCGGCGACGTCTCCATCGCCGAAAACGCCGCACTCCGCCTCAACAACACCGGAACCGGCAATTTCACCGTCACCAACAAAATCACCGGCACCGGCACTGTAACCCGGAATTTTACAACCCTTGCCAGCATCACCAACCCTGGTCGTCAGCGAAGGAAACTTCAGCGGCACGATCAATCCCAACGCCTTGGATAGCGACCCAAGCGCACTTCTGGCCCTCACCAAGGTGGACGAAGGCACGCTGATCCTCTCCGGCAACAACACCTATACCGGTGCCACCACCATCAACGGCGGCGTGCTGCAAATCGGCAATGGTAGCAACACAGGCACGCTCGGTAGCCATTCCGATACGTTCATCGCCTCAGGCGCGGAACTGAGAATCAACCGCACCGACATATTCGGCTACGCATACAACGGTGAGCTTACCGGCAGCGGCACCGTCAATGTGGTATCCGGCGCGCGATTCGATCTTGCCACCAACAACCAGACAGAAAGCAGCAATCTCTCGTTCAACGTGAACGGCACGCTGGCGCTCAGAGATGTCGCGCAAGTTCACCTCGGCGAACTCACCGGCTCCGGAACCATCCAACGGGGTGGCACCGGGACCAACGCCAGCACGATCGTGATCGGCGGGAAAGGCACCGACTCCACCTTCGACGGCAACATCACCGTGAACAACTTCAGCATCGAAAAAACCGGCGACGGCACACTTACCCTGACGGGGGATAATGACTACGGCGGCACAACCACGGTCAATGCAGGCACGCTCCTCATCAATGGCAATCAATCCGATGCGACAGGTGCCGTCACCGTAGCATCTGCGGCCACCCTCGGCGGCATCGGCACGGTCGGCGGGGCAACCACCATTTCCGGCACCCTCTCCCCCGGAAACAGCATCGGTAAAATCAATTTCGGCAACGATCTCGGGTTGGACGCGGCTTCCATCTTCGAGTGGGAATTGAATGGTGCCTCCACCACCGGGCGCGGCATGAACTACGACGCGGTCAACGTGGGCGGCTCGCTGTCAGGTTCCGATGCCATCTTCCGTGCGGTGCTCACCACCGGGAGCTTCGCCGACGCATTCTGGACAGTGGACCGCTCTTGGACGGACATTTTCATGAACACCGACGAAGACACCTCGCTGAGCTTCGCTTCGCTCTTCACATCCATTGAATACTGGGAAGGAGATACCAATGTAACGGCCGGGATCGATACCTATGGCAGCTTCGATATTAGTGGCAACACCCTCACTTGGACCGCCATTCCCGAACCATCAACTGCGCTTTACGGGTTCCTGCTCTCCTTTGGCCTGCTCCGCCGCCGCTGCTGAATTCATCCACGTTCTCTCGCGCACCCACTTAGCAGTCGTCTCGGCCATGCTCGTTATTGCGCCAAGGTGTCGGAATGCGGTGCCGCATGAAGGTGGGTTGAACTCGTGAGCATTTGTCCTGCGGAAGATGGACAATCCTGGGAATTCTAGAAAAAATCGGATAAATTTCACTCACTCAGTGATACTTTCGCCATCTACGCGTTTATTGATAGAATCACATCCCGTTTCATCACCGTGCAACTTACGCACAGCTGCATTAAAACCAATCGAGTCTGATACCATGAAAAATACCATGTTAAAACCAATCGAGTCTGATACCATGAAAAATACCATGAAAACCCATATCCTCAGTCCCAAACCGTTCCTCGCGGCCATCGCCTTTTCACTCGCGATCCCAGCGCAGTCCGCCACGGTCGCCCACTGGCGCTTCGAGGGTAGCGATTTCCTTGCCGATTCATCGGGCAACAACCATAGTCTGACGAACAACGGCAGCGTCACCCAGGTCACGACCACCTTCCCGAACCCGGTGCCCCAGACCGGGCAGACGAACTTGAACGCCGCGAGCTTCAGCGGATCAAACCACCTCTCCGCCGCCGATAACAACGCCTTTACCAACAGCCAGTTCACCCTCGAGGCGTTTTTTTCGCCGAGTTCGCTGCCTGGCAGCACCGAGACCCGC
>SLAV01000215.1 GCA_007126655.1 Haloferula sp.
CCGCCCGCCCCCCTCGCCCCCCTCGCCACCGCGCGGCATCCGTTTCCCGCCGATCACCCGGACGTCCCGGAAGACGGTGCCTCCATCGACTCGCTGAAGGCCGCCGTGACCGACCGGTCCGGCGCGCCCAAACCCATCCCGCCCCTGCTCCGGCATTATCTACCGCTGGGTGCGGTGTTCCACGCCTTCCACCTCGAGTCCTCCTTCGGAAACGCGGTCTATTGCCTGCTGGAGGTGAATGTGGCGAAGATGCCGCCTGCCCACGCCCGGCGGTTTCTATCCGTAAATCCCGGCAGCAAACAGGGACAGCCCGCGCCGGTTTGACGGACGGGCGGATTTCGCCCAGAGTCCCGTCTGAACCCCGCCCCCGCGCGGCCCCGCCAATGCGCGTCGCCATCGTCCACTATCACCTGCGTCCCGGCGGTGTCACGCGCGTGATCCAATCCACCCGCGACGCCTTGGGCGAATTGTGCGGCTTCGAGGTGGCGGTGCTCGCGGACGACGTCGGCGGCATGGGCTACGGCGGCTGCGGGGATCCGGGCGCGCTGGCCGCGAACCTCCGCCGCGCGGCGCGGGCGGCGCTCGGCGGACCGCCGGACGTCTGGATCATCCACAACCCGACACTCGGGAAAAACCGCGACCTCCCGGCCGCCATCGAAAGCCTCGCCGCCGCCGGCGAGGCGCTGCTGCTGCACATCCACGATCTGGCCGAAGACGGGCGGGCGGCGAATTTCGCAAACATCCCGGATCCGTCCCGGCTGCATTTCACCGGCCCGCGCGTGCATCACGCCTTCATCAACGCGCGGGACCGCGCGCGTTTCCTAGCCGCCGGCCTCCCGGGCGAACGCGCCCACCTGCTGCCCAATCCGGTCGAGACCCCGCCGCTGCCGCCGGTCCCGCGCCCGGCGGCCCCGCTGGTGTTCTGTCCGGTGCGCGGCATCCGCCGGAAAAACCTCGGGGAAATTTGCCTGTTCGCCGCCCTCGCCCCGCCCGGCGTCCGTTTTGCGGTGGGCCTCGCCCCGGCGAATCCCGCGGAATTCCCCGCGCACGATTTCTGGAGGGAATTCGCGTTCGCGCGCGGCCTGCCGGTGTGGTTCGACGTGGTGGACCGCCTCCCGCTCCCTCCCGGAATGGCCGCGGATTTCGACACCTGGCGCGCGGCCGCCACCCACTGGATCACCACCAGCGTGGCCGAGGGGTTCGGCCAGACGGCTGCCGAGGCGGCGGCCGCCGGAAAACCTGTGATCGCCCGCGAGCTGGAATGCGGCTTCGCACCGGCCGACCGCGGCGGGGTTTACCCGCAGATTGAAACGGCCCCCGGAGGTGCCGATTTCGCCGCGCTCGCCGAATCCGAGCAGGCCGCGTGCATCGACCGCGCCCTCGCCGGTCGCGACCAGGCCGGGCGCATCCGCATCCTCGACCAACCGGCCGGCGAGTGGCTGCGGCGGCGGCTCGCGACCCGCCGCGCGCGGCCCGATCCACAGCTCGCGCAGCACTCGCCGGGGGCGGTCGCCCGCCAGCTCGCAGACATCCTCGAAAAAATCACCCGCGAGCCAGCCGGCGCGATCACTCTGCTCCCGCATCGGACGCTGGCCGGTGCATATCCCCTGCCGCGCGGCCTGCTCGCCACGCAGCCACCGGCACCGCGAGCCGAATTTCCCCGCGCCGTGATATTCGACGTTTACGGCACCTTGCTCGACGCGCCGCCCGGAGGCGTTCGCCCCGATCGCGCCATCGACCCTGCAATCATGAAATTCCTGGAAAAAAGTCAGGTTTCGGCACCGCCCGCGCCGGCGGCGGCGCTGGCCGGGTTGGTCGCACGCGAGCACGCGGCCTCCGACGAGGCGTTCCCGGAGATTGATCTCGTCGCCCTGTGGGGCGAGCTTCTCGGGTTGCCGGCGGATGCGCGGCTCGCTTCGCTCGTCGCGGATATTGAGGATATTTGGCACCCCGCCGCACCGATGCCCGGCGCGCATGCCATGCTCCGCCGCCTCGCCGCCGCCGGGGTGCCGTGCGGGTTGCTCTCGAACGCGCAGGCGAACGTGTGGCGGCAGCTTGGCGCGCTCGCGCCGTGCTTCGCGTCGGACCTCTGCGTCTTCTCATACCAATACCGCCGGGCCAAGCCCTCTCCCGGCCTGTTTTCCGAAATGGCCGCCCGCCTGGCCCGCCGCGGCATCCGCCCGCGCGAGGCCTGGTTCGTCGGCAACCACCCGGCGCACGACATCGCGCCAGCCGCCGCTGCGGGTTTCCGCACCGCGCTCTACGGTCCGGCCCGGGATGACGCGGATTTCGCGACCGGCCATTGGGACGAATTCCCGCCGCACGCGCTTTGACGGGTGCCAAGCCGCCGTCGCGCGCCCCGGATTTCCGCCGGATCGCGGGTTGCCATGGCCGCCGCGCCCGTGTTAGGTGGTGGCCGCATGAACGACATTAAAATCACCGTCCACACCACCGCGGGAGACATCGAGGCGACTATTTACGCCTCCAAGGCCCCCATCACCTCCGCCAATTTCCTCAACCTTGCCCGCCGCGGGTATTACGACAACGTTGCTTTCCACCGTGTGATCGACGGCTTCATGCTTCAGGGTGGCGATCCCACCGAATCCGGCCGCGGCGGTCCGGGCTACAAGTTCGCCGACGAGTTCCACCCGGATCTGCGCCACCGCGCGCCAGGCGTCTTTTCCATGGCCAACGCCGGCCCCAACACCAACGGCTCCCAGTTCTTCATCACCACCACCGCCACGCCGTTCCTCGACAACCGCCACGCTGTCTTCGGCCAGGTGACAGACGGCCTCGACGTCACCGGAAAAATCACCGGCAAACTCAACACCGGAGAACCCGGCTGCAAACACGACGGCACCGGCGACAAGATCACCTCGATTACCATCCACGACGAAACCGCCGAACTATTCGACACCCAAAAGGACAACCTGGATCACTGGAACCAGATCCTCGACCAAGGTTGACGTTACCCGTCGTCGGTACCGTGGGGCGGCTGCCCCGCGCGGGGGTTCATGGCACTGCAGAAGGCGCGGTGTCGCCGCCGTAGAAGCTCTTGATGTATCCAAATTCAACGAGAGTGTCCTGCCATGGCGCGAGGATCGCGGGATCGCGGAAGATCCTGGCGGCGCGCGCCAGCCATTCCTCGGCCTTCAGGTTCTCCCCCTCCTCGAAGGCCAGTGCCGCCTGGGCGTAGTAATAGAACGGCGAGTCATCGAGAAAATCGTATTTATTCGCGAGTGCGACCACCTCTTCTTCCTTTTCGAGGCGGATTTTACACAGGAGGATCTTGAACTCAACCAGTCGGCCGAGAGCGATGTTCTCAGGCGGGATCGAGGCCTGCAATTCATTGAACCGGTCGTGGGATTCCTGCCACTTGCCTGTCACAAAGTAAACCTCAGCAATGTTGAACCGGATGCTCGGGTTTTCGGGCGCGAGTTCCTCGGCCTTCTTGTAGATTTCCATTGCCCGGTCGAAATTGCGGATCTCGACGTAGCACGAGGCCTCGAGGTTCATCAGTTCCGGGCTTTGGTCGAAAATGCGGTTCGCCTCGTGGATCTTCTCCAAGGTCTCGAAAATCCGCTTTTGCTGGAACAGCCGTGCCGCCTCGTTGACCATTTCGGCGAACTTCTGCCGCTCCTCCTCGGGCAGGTTAAGGAAAGCTTCCTGCGCCGGAGTGTGCTGGAGTTCCTGGGGTTCATCAGCCCGTACGGACAGGCCGCAGGACAGGGCGATCATCAATGAGAAGGTGAGAATGGCGGCGTGTTTCATGGGTAAGGCGGGGAACATTGATGGCGAAGCTAGCCGAAGACCCCGGCAATGGCAAGGGGGAAGGGGGCCGCGCCGCTCACAGGATCTCGCGCACAAACCGGTCGCGCTGGAACATGTCGAACGCGTCCGGCTCCTCGCCGGTGCCGATGAAACGCGGCGTGATGCCCAGCTCCTCGTGGATCGCCACGACCACACCGCCCTTGCCCGAGCCGTCGAGCTTGGTCACGATCAACCCGTCGAGCGGGCACGCCTTGTGGAATTCCTTCGCCTGCTGGAGCGCGTTCGACCCGGTGGTCGCATCGACGACGAGCAATGTGAGGTGCGGCGCGGATTCGTCCTGCTTGGCCAGCGTGCGGCGGATTTTCCCGAGTTCCTCCATCAGGTTGTGGCGGGTGTGGATGCGCCCGGCGGTGTCGCAGATGAGGAATTTCGAGCCTTCGGCAATCGCCCTGGCGTGCGCCGAATAACAGACCGACGACGGGTCGGCGTTCGGCTTGCCGGTGACGACGGGCAGCGAAAGCCGGTCGCCCCAGCGCTGGAGTTGTTCCACGGCGGCGGCGCGGAAGGTGTCCGCGGCGGCCAGGGTGGTGGAAAACCCGCGGCCCGCCAGCCAGTGCCCGAGTTTCGCCGACGAGGTCGTCTTCCCCGTGCCGTTCACGCCGACGACGAGGATCACCTGCGGCTTGCCGCCGGGCAGCGGCAGCGGCGGCGGCCGATCCGCCGGCAGGCGGCTCGCGATGTAGGCGCGGGTGGTGTCCACCACGTCGCGGGCGGTGATCACGCGCCCGAGCGCCCGCAGTTCGCCGACCACCGCCATCACCGTCTTGATGCCCAGGTCCGCGGCGATGAGGTCGGCCTCCAGGTCGTCCCAGTCGATCTCCGCGCGGTTCGAGAGTTTCTTGAAAAGTGAGGAGAACATCCCTGCCATGGCGCGCGGAGGTTGCCTCGCCAATCCAAACGACGCAAGCGGGGAAAAAGCAGCCAAACCCCAGCATCCTCCGGGCGCGCCGGCGTCCCCACCGAGACTGCATAAGTTCGTCATCCGCTTTTTCCCGGACACCCCAAAACTTGCCGCCCTCCGGAACGGTTTTCCGAAAAACCACCTTTCAGCGTTCCTCGCGACACGCTATGGATCAACCGTATCGATGACCCCTCCGGACTCTCACGACCCGTCTCCTCCCGAACAACCCGGTATTCTCCGCGAGGAACACATCGAATACGGCTTCATTGGCACCCTCCAAAAGCTCAAATACGAATACCGCCGCGACATCACCGACCGCGCCTCGCTCGAAGCCAATTTCCGGGAGAAATTCGAGGCCCTCAACCGCGTCCGCCTCACCGATGCCGAATTCGCCCGCCCGGACGTCTTCGCCGCCTCCAGAACCCTCCGCGGCATCAACTCCTTCACCCGCGACGACGGCACGCCCCTCAACTACACCCTCGTCAACATCAAGGACTGGTGCAAAAACACCTTCGAGGTCGTCAACCAGCTCCGCATCAATACCGACAACAGCCACCACCGCTACGACGTCATCCTCCTCATCAACGGCGTCCCCTGCGTCCAGATCGAGCTGAAATCCCTCGGCATCAACCCGCGCCGGGCCATGGAGCAGATCGTCGAATACAAGAACGACCCCGGCAACGGCTACACCCGCACGCTGCTCTGCTTCATGCAGATCTTCATCGTCAGCAACCGCGCGCGCACCGTCTATTTCGCCAACAACAACGCCCGCCACTTCAACTTCAATGCCGACGAGCGTTTCCTCCCGATCTATGAATACGCCGACGAGGACAACCGGAAAAGCACCCACCTCGAGGAGTTCTCGCTGCGATTCCTGAAAAAATGCGACCTCGGCCGCACCATCAGCCACTACATGGTGCTCATCGCCAGCGAGCAAAAGCTCCTCATCATGCGGCCCTACCAGGTCTATGCCGTGCGCCACATGGTCACCTGCATCGACGACGACAACGGCAACGGCTACATCTGGCACACCACCGGCAGCGGAAAAACCCTCACCTCCTTCAAGGCCGCAACCCTGCTCAAGGAAAACCCGCACATCCACAAATGCGTCTTCGTCGTCGATCGCAAGGACCTCGACCGCCAGACACGCGAGGAGTTCAACAAATTCCAGGAAGGCTGCGTCGAGGAAAACACCAACACCGCCGCCCTCGTCCGCCGTCTGCTCTCCGACGACTACGCCGACAAAGTCATCGTCACCACCATCCAGAAGCTCGGCCTCGCGCTCGACGAAAACTGCAAGCGCAACAAACAGCGCGGCAAAAGCGGCCTCCCCACCTTCAAACAGCAGCTCGCCGCCCTCAAGGACAAGCGCATCGTCTTCATCTTCGATGAATGCCACCGCTCGCAGTTCGGCGAGAACCACAAGGCCATCAAGGATTTCTTCCCCAAGGCCCAGCTCTTCGGCTTCACCGGCACGCCCATCTTCGAGCAAAACGCCACCGCCAAGCAGTTCGAGGGCGAGACCGGCCAATTCAAAACCACCGAGGACCTTTTCCAAAAACAACTCCACGCCTACACCATCACCCACGCCATCGAAGACGGCAACGTGCTCCGCTTCCATGTGGACTACTACAAAGTAGCGGGCACCTCCGGCTCCCGATCAGCCGAGAATCAAGAACCAGAGCCACCTGCCAAATTACCCAAACCCGGCGAACCCCTCGCCAAACGCGCCGTCATCGAGGCCATCCTCGCCAAACACGACGCCGCCACCGCCGGACGCCGCTTCAACGCCATCCTCGCCACCTCGTCCATCAACGACGCCATCGAATACCAC
>SLAV01000324.1 GCA_007126655.1 Haloferula sp.
CGAAGTGGACTTCAAATGCGCCGGTGTTGGCGAATGTTTCGACGAGCGGTTTGTCGAACCGGGTGGGCAGGCCGAAGGCATCGAGGGCGGCGCGGAGGAGGCGCTGGTAGAATGGGATGCCGGCGCGCTGGATGAGGTAGGCTTCGAGGCTTTCGCCGCTTTTGATGGTGGCGGCGACGGCGGTGCCGCCGAGGCCGAGGGAGAGGAGCAGTTCTTTGAGGCTGAAGAAGAGGAAGATGGTGGCTCCGCCGTCGAACATGGCGGCGATGACGGAGGCCATGGCTCCGATGAGGAGGACGGGGCCCATGGCTCCGAGGACGATTTTTTTCGTCCACGGGATTTGCTTCCAGAGTTGGGCGGTGAATTCGCGGGTCTGGGCGGGGTCGAGATCGACCTTGGTGTCCATGGTGGCGGTTTGGACGTCGGTCCAGAGGCGGGTGAGTTCGTCCTCACCGATGGAGTCGGGCATGAATTTCTGGTTGCGCGAGAGGCGCGCCCATTCGGCGGGGTTGAAGGTGCGGACTTCCTCGCTGGCGGCGTTTTTGCGGAGGTTTTTGGCGCCTTCGCGAGCGAGTTCGCCGGGGTCGCCGAGGTTGGCCTGGAGTTGGATGAGGTGGCGGGCGTTCTGGACGAAGCGGAGGGTTTGTTTGATGCCCTGGGTGGCCCAGAGGGCGGGTTTGGCATACCATGGCGCGGTGTCGGCGACGGCCTGGGCGATGGTGGCGGCGGTCTCGGGGAGGAGGGGGAAGGCGAGCTGGTTGTCACGCGAGCGGATCTGGTCGCGGATGAAGGTGATGAGGGCGTCGCGTTTGGTGTGGAGGTGGGTTTGCTGTTCCCGGAGGCGTTGTTCGACGCGGGACTGGAGGCTTTCGAGCGCGCGTTCGATTTCGCGGGCTTTGGTTTCGCGGCGGGCGGCCCAGAGGGCGGCGGGCTGGAGGCCGTGGAGGTGGTGGGTGAGCAGGCGTTCGGGCGGGACGGCGTCGGGGGTGTTGGCGGCGGGGTCTTCGGAGAGTTCGAAGAAGCCGGGGAGGGATGGGTCGTGGTCGGAGGTGAGGAAGTGTTTTGGGATGTGGGCTTCGGCCTGGTCGAGCCGTCCGTGGTATGCGCCGAAGACGCGCCGGACGCCGAGGTGGGCCATGAGGTTGCGGACTTCGCCATCGCGGGCGACGTGGTCGGCGGATTCCTCGTGGAAGTTGATTTTGTTGAGGAGGAGTAAGGTGGGGATGTCCTGGAGGCCGAGGGCGGTGGCGTGGTGCGGGTGGTCGGGGTTGGTGTCGCGGGTGAATGGGAGGAGGAAGATGCCGGAGGCGGCCTTGTCGCGCTCGCCGAGGATGATGATGGCGCTGAGGAGCCTGGAGACGCGGCGGATGAAATCGACGCGGATGCCGGCGGGGTCGAGGTCGGGCGCGCCGGGGTGGCGGCGCTCGAAGTCGGGGCAGTCGAGCAGGCAGAATCCGAATTCGTCGAGGCCGGGGTCGAAGGCGATGAGGGGCACGCCGAAGGCGTTGGCGATGTCGCCGCCACCCTGGTATTGTGCGGCGGCCTGATCCGGGTCTTCGGAGAGTTCTTCGAGCTGGTTGCCGAAGGCGGACTCGAGGACTTCGCGGAATGCACGGAAGACGGCGTCGTCGTGCCGCCAGGCGGCGGGGAGCCAGAATGCGAAGCGCTGGGTGCCGTGGCTTTTGGAGATGCCGGTGGGGAGGCGGGCGCGGCCGGCGGGCGAGAGGAAGGTTTTGACGAGGCTGGATTTGCCGGCGTTGAGCAGGCCCATGATGCCGACGACGGGGGCGGGGGCTTTTTCGAGGGCGCGCAGGGTTTTGAGTTCGGCGAGCAGGGAATCGTGTTCGTTTTCGAGTCCGAGCCGGCGGCAGGTCTCCGCGAGCGCGAGTCCGCCCTCGTCCGGCCAGGAAATGCGGACGACGGGCGAATCGGGGAGGCGGATTCCGCTCATCGGTGGCGAGTTCGCAGGATGCGGGGCGGGATTGCAAGCCGCATCCGGCTGCGGGTGAAATCCGGGCGGGAAGGGGATTGATCCTTGATGGCGGCGATGGGTTCCCTACGGTGCGCGGCCATGAAATCGATCCATTGCATGATGATTCCGCTGCTGGCCGCGGCCCTGCCTGCGCAAGCGCAGTTGCTGGCGACAATTGAAACGACGGAGGGCGACGTGGTGGTGGAGCTGCAGCACGAGGCGGCTCCGCTGGCGGTTGCCAACTTCATGACGCTGGCCAAGGGCACGCGGACCCGGCTGGATCCGCTGACCGGATCGTTGACCCGCGAGCCGCTGTTTGTCGGTGAGAAGTTTTACCGGGTGGTGAACGACGAGACTTTCAAGATCGCCCAGACCGGTTCGGGGACGGGGACCAACTCCGGGGGACCCGGTTTCACGTTTCAGGATGAGTTCGACGACGAGCTGCTCCACGATCCCTACGTGGTGGCGATGGCAAACAGCGGCCCGAACAGCAACGGAAGCCAGATTTATCTCACCGGCGACACCGCGATCCCGGGTCTGGACATGAGGCACACCGTGTTCGGGCGGATTTCTGATCCGGACAGCCGGGCGGTGGTGGACGCGATCCTCGCCGCCGGGGACGACGGTTCATCGATCACGGGGGTGGGTTTTTCGCGTGAGGACGAGGCGGCGGAGTCCTTCGACGAGCATGCGCAGGGTCTGCCGGTGCTGCGGAATGCGACGGGGCGCCTGGTGGTGGAGCCGGGTCTCGCCGCGACCTGGCAGTTGGAGAATGTGTTGGTGCAGGGGGATATTTTCCGGGTCCATGCGTCCGCGACGCTTGAAGAGGGAAGCTGGGAACCGCTTTCCGGGGCGGTGCGCCACGTCGGGATCGCCGGGCCGGAGCCGGCGGATGAAATCGGGTCGGTGACGCTGGATGAGGCGGATGCCGAAAGGCGCTTCTACCGGATCGTCGTGGCGGAACATCCCGGGGCGGTGGCTCCGGCGGACCTCGCCGGGCGGACGATCGAACTGGAGCTTGGTGACGACCTGCTGGTCTATGAAGTGGACCCATCCGGTATGAGTGGCGACGGAAGCTACTTTGTTGGAGATGAAACGGAGCCGGAATTGGAGTTTGAGATCGAAATTCCAAGTCTGGCATCCACTGCCCATGAGATATCGTTTATTGTCGAAAATATCGGAATTCAACCAGGTGCTTTTTTGGTTCGCCTGGGTTGTGACGATGTGCATGAAACACAGATTGCCGGACGCCATTCAATGCAATCACCGCAGGGTGAAGGCTGGCAGAATTTTTCCGCCGGCAATGCATTGATCCGCTGGTGATGTTTCACCCCTTGCGCGGGGTCGAACGCGGGGTAGTGTCCCGCCGTGACGGACAAAACGCGGGTGTTGATTCAGGCGGGCGCGCTGCTGATCGTGGCATGGGCGGTCGTGATCGGCGTGCGCATGACGGCGGAATCGAAACGGGCGTCGGCGGATGGCATCGCGCGGATGATCGAGGAGGCCGGGTTTGACGATTGGTCGGAGGGTGCGCCGGACGGGACGCCGCCGGACGCGCGCCACGCGGAACTGCGCGAGGTGGCGGACGAGTTCAACCGGCTGGATTTCCAGGAGCGTGAGCGGGCTCGCGAGCGGCGTGTGGGCGAGTCGTTTTTCCGCAGGCTGTCGCCATCGGAGCGCGAGTATTTCGTCGATCTGACGCTGGCGAAATCGATGCAGAGCATCATGCGCGCGATCGACGGGATGCCACCGGAGGACCGGCGGAGGTTCGTGGAGGACGGCCTGCGGCAGATCGAGCGCGGCCGCACCGAGGAGGAAATGCGGCAGATCCGCGAGCTGAGCGACGACATGCTGGCGCGGATCACGGAGGAGGGGATGCGCGCGTATTTCGAGGAGGCGGGTGCGGATACGAAGCTGGACCTCGCTCCGCTGATGGAAGCGATGGACGAGGTGGTGAAAGGGGTCGGCGGCCATCAGTTCGGCCCACCGCAATGAAAACGATGAGCGCGAAATCATGTGATCGGCGGCGGCTGGCGGTTGGCGGGTTCACGCTCACCGAGATGCTGGTGGTGCTGGTGATCGTCGCGTCGCTGGCGGCCATCGCGGTGCCGGTTTTCCGCTCGGGCCGGGATTCGGCGAACCGGGCGGGGTGTCTCTCGAATTTGCGGCAGATCGGGATGGCGCTGGAAACCTACACCCAGGACCACGGGCGGATGATGCCGGTGATGGAGGCCGGGCGGCGTTCGCGCAACGAGGAGGTGCCCGTGATGGACACGGTGCTGATCGATTACGTCGGCAGCGGGGAGGTGTTCCGCTGCCCGGCGGATCCGGAGCAGTGGGAGAAATCCGGCTCCAGCTATCTGTGGAACCCGCTGCTGAACGGGCGGCCAAGGACCCGGCTGTCGTTTTTTGGCACGGATGAGCCGGGGCGGATCCCGATGGTGACCGACAAGGAAGCCTGGCACCCCGGAGCCAACGAGGGCACGAATTTCCTCTATGCGGATCTCTCCGCCGCGAATGAGGTGCGCTTCGCGCCATCGCCCTGATAGCCCCCGTTTTCGTCCGCCAACCATGCTTCATCTCGATTCGCTCAAGAAATCCTTCGGTCGCAAACCGGCGCTCGATGACGTGTCGTTCGAGGTCGGCGAGGGTGAGATCTACGGGCTGCTCGGCCACAACGGGGCGGGGAAAAGCACGACGCTGGGCATCATCCTGGGCATGGTGGCTCCCGACGCGGGAGAGGCCCGCATCCGCGGCGTGTCGGTGCAGCGGAAGCGGGCCGAGGCGCTGCGGCATGTGGGGTCGATTTTCGAGAGCCCGAGTTTTTACGAGTATCTGAGCGGTTGGGAGAACCTGCGGATCCTGGCGAGCTATTCCGGGCCGTTCGATGCGGACGCGGCGCGCGAGATTGTCGGGCGGGTTGGGCTTGCCGGGCGGATCGGCTCGAAGGTGCGGACGTATTCGCATGGCATGCGCCAGCGGCTGGCGCTGGCGCAGGCGCTGCTGCCGATGCCGCGCGTGCTGCTGCTTGACGAACCGACGGACGGGCTGGATCCCGAGGGGATCAAGTGGTTCCGCGATTTCATCCTCGGGCTGCGCGAAGAGCGCGGGATGACGGTGCTCTTCAACTCGCACCTGCTGGCGGAGGTGGAGCAGATGTGCGACCGCGTGGCGATCCTGAAGCAGGGAAGGCGGGTTTACGAAGGCCGGGTGTCGGCGCTGGCGGAGGACGAGAAGATTTTTGAAATCGACGTGGCCCCTGCGGATCGCGCCGTTGGCGTGATCGAAGCGGCCGGGGGCGGCATGTTGTCGCCGGGACGCATGTCGCTGCCGCCGGATGCCGATCCTTCGGCGGTGGTGGCGGCGATGGTCGGAGCGGGCGTGCGCGTGTCGGCGTTCGCGCCGGTGCGCCGCTCTCTGGAGGATCTCTACCTTGAAATGACCCGATGATGTTTCTGCGACAACTCCGCGGTGAACTCCGCAAGCTCTTCGCCAGGCCGCGCACCTACATGGGATACGGGGCGTTCCTGATGATGGAGATCCTGATCCTCGTGGTTTACCGTTTCACCGACGGTGAAGCCTACATGCGCGACTTGATCGAGCGCAACGGCTACCAGTCCGACATCTACTTCAGCTCGCTGACGCTGACATTCATGGTGATGACGATCAGCATGGCTTTGCTGGGCTCGATATTCTTTGCGCTCGTGGCCGGCGACGTGGTGGCGAAGGAAAACGAGGATGGCAACCTGCGGCTGGTGCTCGGGCGTCCGATCAGCCGGTTGCGGCTGCTGCTGGTGAAATACTCGGCGGTGGCGGTTTACACCTTCACGTTCGTGTTCTTCGTGGGCGTGAGCGGGTATCTCATGGCGGCGGCGGCGGTCGGCCGTGACGGCGGGTTGTTCGTCTCGGAGCCGAAGATGAAGGTGTTCGCGGTTTACAGCCAGTGGGGCGAGGGGATGCTGCGGCTGGCGCTGGGGGCGACGGGCATCGGCGTCAGCATGATCACGCTCTCTTCGCTGGCGTTCATGTTCTCGTGTTTCCGCATCAAGCCGGCGGCGGCGACGATTCTGACGCTGGCGATTCTTTTCGTGGACATGATCCTGCAGAATTTCCCGTTTTTCCGGCCGTTCGAGCACTGGTTCATCACCTGGCGGATGAGCTGCTGGATCCATTTGTTCGAGCACGACATTCCGTGGGCGCGGATCGTCGAGTCGTATTCGCTGCTGTTCGGATTGAACCTCACGTTCTTCATGATTGGGTTCCTTTCCTTCCGCCTGCGCGACTTCAAGACGTGAAGGTGCGGCGGGGCGGACTGCAGCGCCTGTGGCGTCGGGTGGCATTTTTCCCGGTCGTTCATTCCGGGTGATTGAACTCGATTCGTCCGTGTGTCAGCCGCACACTGCGGGCGCGCGGCTGAAATGCCGCGTGGTCGAAATCGATACTCACGAGCCGCCGCGCACAACCCGCGATGATGGATCCCCTGCAACAAAAACGCCGTGCCGCCATGGCCGGCGTGCTGGTCAACGCGCCGCTCGGCCTCGGCAAGATCGCCGCGGGCGTCGTTGCCCAGAGTCACGCACTGGTGGCGGACGGGGTGCATTCGCTATCCGACCTGGCCTCCGACGCCGCAGTGATCTGGGCGCTCGGGCACTCGCACCGCCCGCCGGATGAGGATCACCCCTACGGCCACGAACGCTTTGAAACCCTGGCCACACTGGCTGTGGCGGCGATGCTCGTCTTGGCGGCGGTCGGCATCCTGATCGACGCCGGCATGCGTGTGGTCAATCCGCCGGAGACGGCTCCAGGTGCCATCGCGCTGTGGGTGGCCGGATGTTCCATCGCGTTGAAGGAGGCGCTTTACCATTATACCCGCGCTGTCGCCCGCCGCACCGGTTCTGAAATGATGGCGACGAACGCGTGGCACCATCGGTCCGACGCCGCCTCGTCAGTCGTCGCACTTGCGGGCATCGGTGCCGCCATGATGGGCGTCGCTTGGGCAGATGCGCTCGGGGCGGCGATCATCGCGATCATGCTCGGCCGCGTGGCGTGGATCCATGGCCGGCCGGCCATTCGCGAGCTGGTGGACACCGCGCCATCCGACGAGGTGGCGGCGGCCGTGAAAGGAGCCCTGATCGCCACACCCGGCGTGCGCGACGCACACGAACTCCGGCTGCGCAACCTCGGCGGCAAAGTGCAGGCCGATGTTCACATCGCGCTTGATCCCGCCATGACGCTTTCCGAGGCGCATCGGCTTTGCGAGGCAGCACGCACCGGGGTGTTGGCCGAGGTGCCCGGCATTGCCGAAATCATCATTCATCCAGAACCCGACGGCCACGCCGACGGTCCGGCAGCCCATGGTGCAGCGCTGCGACCCGAATTGCGGGAGCTGGTTGACCAATGCCTCGACGGCATTGTATCGGAAGAGTCCATCGCGCGCCTGATGCTCGACTACCGCGACGAAGGGGTGATCGCCCTCGTCGAGCTCCACCAGACGCCCGTCGCCCGCGCACAGGACCGCGTGAACCTGCGTCTCGCACGCCAGCCTGGAGACCTCGCGGAAATCCGGCTGCTGTGGGCGCCCGATGCCTGAGTGCGGCCGCTTGTCCAAAAATCCGCCATGCTTCGGTGGCTTTCTTCTTGTGATCCCACCGACGATCATCATGGTCCCGCAAAACCGCCTTTCAGACCATGCACAGGCCCGTTCACATCGCCCTCATCTCCATGTTTCTTCACCTCGTTGCCCATCCGTGGGCTGCGGCGGAAGAAGCGCGTCCACCCAATGTCGTTTTCATCGCGGTGGACGACCTCAACGACTGGCTCGGCTGCATGGAGACCCACCCGATGGTGAAAACGCCGCACATCGACGCACTCGCGGCGCGCGGCACCTTGTTCACCAACGCCCATAGCAACGCGGTGCTCTGCAATCCCTCGCGCGTGAGCCTGATGATCGGGATGCGTCCGTCCTCGACCGGCATTTACGGGCTGCGGCCCTGGTTGCGCGACGTGCCCGAATTCGCCGGTCTCGCCACGCTGCCGCAACATTTCGCGAACCACGGATACCGCACGCTCACCGCCGGCAAGGTCCACCACGAGTGGCGGCGGCCGGGGCCGGATGAGACACACGTCGAATTCGAGGTTGCGGGTCCGGCGGGCGGGCTGACGTCGCGCCCGCCTGAGAAACTCATCGGCGAGACCCCGTTCGGAAACCATCCCCTGATGGACTGGGGCGTGTGGCCGCCGGACAACGACGACACGAAAACCGGGGACTATCAGGTCGCCGCATGGGCCGTGGACCAGATCACCTCGTCGCCGGAGGACGACGACCGCCCGTATTTCCTGGCCGCCGGATTTTTCTTCCCGCACGTGCCCTGCTACGCGACGCAGAAATGGTTCGACCTCTATCCCGACGACGAATCCATCCTCCCGGAAATCCCGGACGACGACCGCGCCGGGTCGCCGCGATCCTCATGGTGGATGCATTGGGCGCTTCCCGAACCCCGCCTCCGCTGGCTGCGGGAGAACGACCAGCACGTCAACCTCGTCCGCTCTTATCTCGCCTGCATCAGCTTCATCGACAGTCTGGTCGGGAAAATCGTCGCCGCCGTGGATGAAAGCGGCGGGGCGGACAACACAATCATCGTGCTGTGGAGTGATCATGGCTATCACCTTGGCGAGAAGGAAATCACGGGCAAGAATTCCCTTTGGGCCAGGTCCACGCGGGTGCCGTTGATCTTCGCCGGACCCGGCATCACGCCGGGGCAGGACTGCGGCCGGCCCGCGGAACTGCTCGATGTCTATCCGACTCTAACCAAACTCGCCCGCCTGCCCGGACCCGCGCACACGCTTGAAGGCCTGAGCCTCGTCCCCTGGCTCCGTGACGCCGACACCCCGCGCGACCAACCGGCCATCTCGACGCACAACCAGGGGAATCACGCCGTTATCTCGGAAGAATGGCGCTACATCCGCTACGTGGATGGCTCGGAGGAACTCTACGACATCCGCAACGACCCGCACGAATGGAACAACGTCGCTTCTGAAAAACCCGGTCTCCTCCACGAAATGCGCGGCCACCTCCCCGCCGTGGACCGCGGTCCCGCCCCCGGCAGCGCCCACCGGATCCTCACGTATTACGACGGCGTGCCGGTCTGGGAGGGCATGCCGATCGGCGAGGACGATCCCGTGCCGCACGACACGCCGTGAAGCGTCCGATCGCGACAAACACCGCCAGGTCCCCGGCATGGGAAAACGCTGTTTCACTGTCGATGGCAAAGCCACCGGAAGGTTGAAGCCGACAAGCGTCGGGTCCGGCTTTTGAAGTCCCGGAAAAATCCGGTTTCCCGGACACGTATCCTGATTCCATCTCTTTATGAAAGTCCGCATATTTCCCGCCGCACTTATCGCAATCACCAGCACCGTCCTCAGCCCGGCAGCCGAACATGAGCCGCGCGACATCGTCGTCTATGGCGGCACCTCCGGCGGCATCATCGCCGCCGTCCAGGCGAAAAAGTCCGACCGCTCCGTCATACTCGTCTCACCCACGGGATACCTCGGCGGCCTGACCACCAGCGGCCTCGGCTGGACCGATCTCGGGCGCGATGCGATTCTCGGCGGCCTCAGCCGCGAATTCTACACCCGCCTTTACCACCACTACGCCGAAGACGAAGCCTGGCGCTGGGAACGCCGCGAGGACTACGGAAACCGCGGCCAGGGCGTGAGGGCGCTCAACCCGGAAACACAAATCGCCTCCACCTTCGAGCCGTCCGCCGCCACCGCGGTGTTCCATGCCATGCTCGAGGAGCACGGCGTCGAGGTCGTCACCGCGCGGCTGGATTTGCAAAACGGCGTCGTCATGGACGGCAAACGAATCCGCGCCATCCGCACCGAAGACGGGCGCGAGTTTCCCGGCAGGATGTTCATCGACGCCTCATACGAGGGCGACCTGCTCCCGGGCGCGGGCGTCACCTACACCGTCGGCCGCGAGCCCAACGCCACCTACAACGAAAACATCAACGGCATCCAGACCGCGCGGGCCACCAAAAACCAGCTCCCCGACGGCATCGACCCCTACATCACCCCCGGCGATCCCGACAGCGGCCTGCTCCCCGGCGTGAACCCGGACGCCGGCGGTGCGGATGGCGAGGGCGACCATCGCTTCCAGTCCTATTGTTTCCGCATGGTCCTCACCGATGTGCCGGAAAACCGGGTGCCTTTTGAAAAACCCGAAGGCTACGACGAAGCCGCCTACGAAATCCTCTTCCGCGCCATCGAGGCCGGCCAAACGGGCAATTTCACCAAATTCGACCTCATGCCCAACCGCAAGACCGATTCCAACAATACCGGCGGCATTTCCAACAACCCGGTCGGATTGAACCACGGCGACGACTGGAACTGGACCACCCTGGATCACGACGAGCGCCTCGAACTCGCCAAAAAACACGAGCATTGGCAGCGCGGGCTGATGTGGACTTTGCAGAACCACCCGCGCGTCCCCGAATCCATCCGCGAGGAATACTCGAAGTGGGGCCTGACCAAGGACGAATTCACCGACAACAACCACTGGCCGCACCAGATCTACGTCCGCGAGGCCCGCCGCATGGTCTCCGATTTCGTGATGACCGAGCACCACTGCATGCGCCGCGAGCCGGTGCCTCAATCCATCGGTCTGGCCGCCTACACCATGGATTCGCACAACGTCCAGCGCCACGTCCGCGACGGCATGGTGAAAAACGAGGGGGACGTCCAGGTTCGCGTCCCCGGCGCCTATCCCGTCTCATACCGCGCGATCGTGCCGAAAAATGGCGAGTGCGAGAACCTCCTGGTCCCCTGGAGCCTCTCCGCCAGCCACATGGCCTTCGGCTCCATCCGCATGGAACCCGTCTTCATGATCCTCTCGCAGTCCGCCGTCATCGCCGCCGACCTCTGCCTCGAACACGACCTCTCCGTGCAGGAACTCGGATACGACAAACTCCGCCCCGCCCTCGAAGCAGCCGGCCAGGCGCTCCTCGCCGGAAACCAGCGCCACTACGAAGACCTATGACCGCGCGGTCATCGACACAGGACTCTCGGGCACCGGTTGTGGACCGTCAATGATGCGTGGATTGCAAGGCGTTTCGCGGCTCTCGGCAGCAAATCCATCATCGCCGATGTCCCTGCCACCATGCCCGACAATTCGCATTCGCTGGACGACTGAGGAAACCACCTCTTCACCTGCCGGCGACCGCTGGTGCTGAGCCGGTGACTTGATGACCGTGACGTCGGCGGCCGGTGGCGACGTCGAGGACGAGGCCGGTGAGGAAGCTTGCAAGAGCGAGGGCGAGGGGAACCGGATGAAGGGTGAGGGTGGCCGATTCCCGCTCGCTTTCAATGATGTCGGTTTCCAGGCGCGAGACGAAGTCGCGGATCGCGCCGAGCGTCGTCTCATGGTGGCGGTGGATGTGGCGCGCGCCGGAGGTGGTGAGCGCGATTTTTTCGAGCACCTCCGGCTCCATGCGGCTGACGACCGGACGGCCCGAGCGGTCTAACGTGCGGCCTCCGGGGTGGCCGTCGTATGGCACGTGCGCGCCGGCGTGGGATTCGAGCATGTCGCGGGCGACGAGTTTGGCCACGGTGAGCCGGTCCGGCGGCACGTCCCGCACGCGCATGCTCCGCGACAGGTCGATGACGAGGAACATGACGGGCGACGGATGGGTGGTGGTTTCGACGCGTGAGAGCGGCACTTCGGGCCGGGCGAGCGCGAGGACGAGCATGACGGCGGCGAAACCCCAGAACGCGAGCACACCGAAGGTGGCGGCGGGGCCGGGGGAATCGACGAGCCGGTGCTTCAAACGCGCGGCGGCCAGCAGGTCCCAGCGTTTCGCGCGCCGCAGCATGACCGACAATCCTGCGACCGCGAGCAGGATCAGCAGCGGCAGCAGGAACAGCAGGCCGGGTTCGGAAAAGCGGATCATGATTCGAGCGAGGGCGGGTTCAGCATCCTCAGGCCGGCCAACGCGCAGAGTGCGATGAGGCCGGCGACGATCAGCGGTGCGCCGGCCTCCCGGTAGCGGGGCTCGGCGCGGTGGCCGGGCGAGGTTTCCAGTTCATCGATGTCTTCCGAGAGCGGTGAGGATGTTCATGCCGGGGAACATGACGCGCGCACGACCGCCGCCGCGCCCCCATGCGCGGAGCAGTAGAAAGGCGGGCGGCAGCAGCAGCAACCAGAGGGGTTGCAGGAAAGTGACCGGCCAGTTGAAGTTCACGCCTGATGTTGGGCCCGACCCGAAGGGGGATCAAACCCGGCCCACCTGAAGATTTGTTCAGGTTCCGGTGCGGCGCATAACCATGTGGAATCAAAAGCAAACGCATCCCGGAAATTTGGGCTTGACCCGGATGCATGCAAAGGAGCAGAATATTTGATCATGAGTAAAAAACCTTGTGTTGGTGTGTTTTCTTCTGGGGCCTGGTGTCCGCACACCCCGCGCCAGGCGCACTTTCGGTTTTCTCACAGGCACTTGTGGGGGAGGGCGAAGGCGGCAGAATGTGGGTCTTGGAATCCGACACATCAAGCAATCCATTAATCGGCGCTTCGACGTCCGCTGAAATCGAGCATGACCTGACGGATGCGGACGGGAGCCTGGAGTTTCAAGGCACCGCATCGGCAAGAGCTTCATTCAACACACTGAGTGCGCAGGCTGGTGGAGCGCTCTACAATTCGTTTTTTGACCCGGATTACGATTTCGACAGTCAGACCGGCGTGCCTCAGAATTATGGTTCGTTCAGCAGCGCCGAATTCACGCAGACCCTTTCATATGGCGGCATGGCGATGAATTACACATCCACATACATTTTGAGGCTCACAGGGACGATACTCACCCCGGGATATGGCGCGGTGACCGTGCGTCTTACGCACGGGAACGAAACCCCACAGGAATGGTCGTTCCTCGCGAATGACTCGTATGACATTCCAATTTTTTCCCAGGCATATGTGCATGGTGTGTCGCCCCAGCAATTCTCGCTGGCTATTTTTGTGACCCACGATTTCGACACGGGAACTCTGGCGGAGGGCGGGAATTATGAGGGTTCCGTTCTGTTTGGAAACACGCTCCGGGTTGAGGGAGTCGATCTTCGTGATGAAAACGGAAATCTGGCTCCGCCAGGCACCATCACCAGCAATTCAGGCGAGGTTTTCCAGATTATGGCCGTCCCGGAACCCGGAACTCTTGCCCTCGTTCCCATCTCAATGGGCATGTTGATTTTCTCGCGCCGTCGTCGTGAATAGTCGGGTCATCCCTAACCGAGCCAATGAGCTGATGATACGGCGGTTTTTTGACGCCCTCTTTTCTGGATATCCCTGATTTTCGCCAAACTTTACAAGCGTTGCGCTTTTTGAGACACGCGTGATTCATTTTCCGGTATTCGCAGTGATTTCAGACTCTCAGGCTTACTTGATCGTCTTCCGCCACACGCGCACCCCGAGCATGACCGCATTGAGCGTGAGGCCGGTCACCAGGCCCCACCAGACGCCGGCGGCTCCCATTTCCGCACCGAAGGCGAGCCACGAGCCGAGGGGGATGCCAAAGATCCAGAACGCGCCGAACATCATCCAGGCGGGAACGCGGACATCGTCGAGGCCACGCAGGCCGCCGACGGAAATGACCTGGAAGCCGTCGCAGAGCTGGAATGCGGCGGCGACGAGCAGGAGCGAGGCAGCCATCTGGCGGACGGACTCCTCCTCGATGAACCAGCCCGCGATTTCCTGATTTCCGAAAACAAAGGCGGTGGCGCTGCAGAGGTTGACCAGCAGGCCCATGGCCCATGCACCAGTCAGGATGTGGCGCATGGCGTGCCTCCGGCCGGCACCACCGGCCTCGCCCATGCGCACGGTGAGCGCCATCGAGATGCCGAGCGGGATCATGAAGACCGTGGCCGCGCACTGGAGCGCCACCTGGTGGGAGGCGAGGGGGGCGGCTCCGAGCATGCCGACGATCAGGGTGGCGGCGACGAACGCGCTGACCTCGGCAAGCAATTGCATCGACGCGGGGAATCCTGTGGCCAGCAGGTTGCGGACGGCGGCCCAATCGGGCATGCACCACCAGCGGTGCGGCACCCATTCGCGCATTGCGGCGTCGCGCCCGGACCAGATGACGAGTCCGGCGAAGGCGGCGGTGCGGGCGACGAGGGTGGCGACGCCCGCGCCCTCCAGTCCCATGGCGGGCATGCCGAGGTTGCCGAAGATGAGCATCCAGTTGAGCAGGATGTTGAGCGCCACGCCGCCCATCGAGATCCAGAACGCGGGCCACGGGCGGTCCATCGCGTCGGCGTGGTTTTTCCAGGCCATGGTGGCCATGGCAGGCACCATCGAGGCGGCGACGAGCAGCAGGTAAACCGGCACCGCTTCGATGACCTCGGGATCCTGCCGGAAAATGCCGAGAAACGGCAGCATGGCGGCCGTCCCGAGCAACGTCAGAGCGCCAAGCGCAAGCGTCAGGTAGAAACCGTGGCGCAGCGCCGCGCGGGCGGTGGCGGGATCATTCGCCCCGCGGGCGTGGGAGACGCGGACCGAAACGGCGATCGACATGCCCACGCCCAGCATCATCGGCACGTAGATCAGGTTGCTGGCGAAGGAACAGGCGGCCAGCGGCACCACGCCGAGCCAGCCCAGCATGAGCGTGTCCGACAACGCGATCAGCATCTGCCCGACCTGGCCGATGATGAGCGGCACGGCGAGGCGGAAGGTGAGCCAGGATTCCCGGGCGAATTTCGGGGTCGTTGCAGACACGGTGACGGGTGAAGCATTTCCGGTGGAAGACCGCCGGGCCGGGTTTATCGACGCGCCTGGAGACACGCGCCAGAATGAATCGATGAAATCGCCCGTTTGAGTCCCGTTTTCGCAAGACAAGCCGCCGGTCGGACGTATTGCCGATGGCAAATTCGATTCGCCAATCCTCCTTAACGCAACACGTTTCCAGTCCGACCCCTGCCAATTGTAATGACGAAAATGAACCGCAGAAAATTCCTCGCAGCCCTGACCGCGGCCTCGGCCGCCGTACTCTCCCGGAACCCATTGATGGCCGGGGAGGTCTATCCATCCACCGGCATCCCGATTCCGCCGAAGGTGCCGGTTCCCGATCTCGATATCGAATCCATCTTCGAGGCCTGCACGCCCGAGGTGCTGGAGTTCGCGAAACACGTCATGGAGCAATGCGCGCTGGCGAAGCTGCGCAAGCCGACGCCGCCGCTGGAGCGCACCTGGGTGGCGGCCGGCGGTCCCCACTATGTGGGTCAGTGGGTCTGGGATACTCAGTTCGTCGTCGATCTGATCAGCATCCTGCCCGACCGCGAGGCGCAAATGCGCGAGATTTACGGGAATTACTGGGATTTCCAGGACCGGTGGAACGCGAAAATGCCCGAATACGCCCACGACATGATCACCGTGGCCATCAAGACCGATCCCCAGGAGCAGAGGCAGTTTTCCCAGATCCCGATTATCGCATGGGGCATGGAGCGGGTCTTCAAGCGCAATGGCGACAAGGAGCTGCTCAGGCAGGGACTGGAGCGGCTCGAACGCTTTCACGAATGGTATTGGCGCGAGCGCGATCTGCACGACAACGGCCTGATCACCGTGGGCGCGTACACCGGCGACATCCAGCACGCCCGGTGGGAAACGTTCGACTACGAGGTGAACATGGACGACCTCAAGCTGACCAAGCACCCACACCGCAAGGGGGCCGGCGAGGGCGAGTGGTATGGCGACATCTGCGTGCCGGGCAATAATGCATACCTCATCAAGGGCGAGCGCAGCCTCGCCCGGCTCGCCCGGATCATGGGCGACGAGGAGATGGCGGAACGGCGGGAAAAACGGATGGAAAAAGGCATCAGCGGCATGCGCGAGCACATGTGGGACGAGGAGGCGGGCACCTTCCTTTCCGTCCGCCGCGACTCGCTGGAAAAAATTCCCGCCCGCACCATCGGCGGCTGGATCCCGCTCGACGCCGGCGTTCCAACGCAGGCCCAGGCCGACCGCATGGCGGAGGTGCTGGCCTCGCCGCCGTTCCAGACGCCACTGCCGGTTCCCACCGTCGGCCGCGACGACCCGAACTTCAATCCGCGCGGGTTCTGGCGCGGCGACGTGTGGCCGCCCACCAGCTACCAGATTTCCAGCGGCCTGGCCGCCTACGGGCATCGCGACCTCGCCGCCGACATCGCCGACAAGAACATCGCCAACGCCATGAAAAACGGCATCGCCGAACACTACAATTCCGAAACCGGCGAGGCCCTCGGAGTGCCCGACTACAGCATGAGCAGCGTGTTTGTGACGATGATGCTCGACGGTCTGGCGAAAAAGCACTCGCTGAAGCTGGTGGATTGAGGATCATGCGCCGGCTCCCAACGCATCGGCGGTCCCCGTGACCGCGGGCCTCGTCAGGCCAGGCACGCAAACCAAAACCATCATGACCCGCCAACTCGCCATCGCCCTCGTCCTGGCCGCATCCGCCGTTGCGGACGAGGCGGCCGCGCCGCCCAACGTGCTGTTCCTCTTCACCGACGACCAGCAATACGACATGGTCGGCGCGCTGGGCAACCCGCACATCCAGACGCCTCACATCGACCGTCTGGTCCGGGAAGGCACCACCTTCACCAACGCCTACATCATGGGAGGCAGTTCGCCGGGCGTCTGCCTGCCTTCGCGCGCCATGCTGCTCACCGGCGGCACGCTCTGGAACATCGAGAACCAGGACATCTGGAATTACGAGATCTCCGAAGCCCGGAAGACGCTGCCGGAAGTCCTGCGCGAAAACGGCCACCTCACCTTCGTGGTCGGCAAGAACGATCCGGGCCGCACCGGGCACATCGGTCGCGCTTACACCCATGGGGGCCGTCTGCTGCTGCAGGGAATGAGCCAACAATACAACGCGCCGCTGCATGCGTTCCGCGAGGATGGCGATTACACCGAATCGCGGCCCGTGCGGATTCCCACCGAACACAGCGCCGAAATCTACGCCGACGACGCCATCGCCTTCATCGAGGCGCATGCGGGCGGCGACAAGCCGTTTTACGCATACGTCTCCTTCCAAACCCCGCACGACCCCTGGCAGGCTCCCGAAAGATATCTCGAAATGTATGATCCTGAGGAAATCCCGCTCCCCGCGTCATACAAGCCGGAGCACCCGTTCGACAACGGCATGCTCGACATCCGCGACGAAATGCTCCTGCCGCACCCCCGCACCGAACAAGCCGTCCGCGAGGCCATCGCGAAATATCACGCCACGATGACGCATACCGACGCCCAGATCGGTCGCATCCTGGAGGCATTGGAAAAATCCGGCGGATACGACAACACCCTGATCGTCTTCGCATCGGACAACGGCATGGCGGTCGGCCGCCACGGCCTGGTCGGGAAACAAAACCTCTACGAGCACGCCGTCCGCGTGCCCCTGATTTTCGCCGGCCCCGGCATTCCCCGGGGCGAAACCCGCGACCACCTCTGCTACATCGGCGGCATTTTTCCCACGCTCTGCGACCTGCTCGGCCTGCCCGTCCCCGAAACCGTCGATTTCAAGAGCCTCGCCCCCGTCATCCGCGACACGTCGGCATCGCATCGCGACCACCTTTACTTCGCCTTCATGTCCTGGCAGCGCGCGATCCGCGACGACCGCCACAAACTCATCGAATACGCCGTCGATGGCCAGCGCCACACCCAGCTTTTCGATCTCAGCGAGGACCCGCACGAACTCCACAACCTCGCCGGTTCCCCGGAGCACCAGGATGTTCTAACCGAACTGCGCGTCCTGCTCGAATCCGAACGCCTCCGCCTCAACGACGGAAACAGCACCTCGGAATTCGCAACCCGACTCGGAACCGATTTCTGGTCCGCCTATGAGGCCCTCCCCGATGGTGGACCGTGAAACGGAACCTCCGGGGCGGGCATCCTGGATTCCAGGTCCCGTCCCGGCGCGGGAGCGAACCGAACATCACGCCTGCCAATCCCGACAAGGTTGCCAACGCCGAAAGTCCGATAAAGATAACCCCAAAGCCATGCGACATCCAAAACATCTCATGATCCCCGCCCTCGCGGCTGCCCTCGTCACCGCGGCCGGCGCCGAGCACATCCTCTGGTCCGACATCCCCGTCGTGTTTCCCGAGGATGTCGCCGGCACCCAACGGCTGGAAACCCGCCACTGGGAGCGCCACGTCTATCCCATCGGCAACGGCCGTCTCGGCGGCACGCTTTTCGGCGATCCCGCCCGCGAGCGGCTCCAGTTCAACGAGGACTCGATGTGGGTCGGCAACGAGGACAACACCGGCGGCTATCAGCCGTTCGGCGACGTCCTCGTCGAACTCAATCATTCCGACTTCACCGGCTACCGCCGCGAACTCGACCTCCGGCGCGGCGTCCACACCGTCACCTACACCTCCGGCGGCGTGAACTACACCCGCGAGGCGTTTTCCAGCTACCCCGCGCAGGTCGTCGTCCTCCGTTTCACCGCCGACCAACCCGGCGCCCACACCGGCAGCGCCACCATGGCGACACCGCACGACATGATCGAACCCACCGCCGAGTCCGAAACCCTGGTGATGAAAGGCAACACCGAGCCATTCTGGTGGTGGCAGCTCATTCTCGAGCAACGCGAAAGACGCCTCATCGCCGACCGCGAATACGCGTCCGACCAGATCATCGACCTCGACTTCGAGGCCCGCGCCCGCGTGATCACCGAAGGCGGAACGATCCAAACCGAGGGCAGCGAGGTCGTTTTCGAAAACGCAGATTCCATCACCATCATCCTCGCCGCGGACACCAACTACATCAACCGGCGCGAAAAGGGCTGGCGCACCGATCACCCGCACGAGCGCATCGTCGGCCAGCTCGAAGCCGCCGCCGCCCGTCCCTACTCCGGGCTTCTCGCCGAGCACATCGCGGATCACCAATCGCTCTACAACCGGCTTTCGATCTCCCTTGGCGATGTGCCGGATGAAATCTCCGCCCTCACCACCGCCGAACGCCAGGAGCGCTACAGCCGGGAATACGCGGAAGACACCACCCCCGCGGACCGCGGACTCGAGGCCCTGATGTATCAATACGCCCGCTACCTCATGATCGCCTCGTCGCGTCCCGGCGAGGGTGGCCTGCCCGCCAACCTCCAGGGCCTCTGGCTCTACAACCTGCGTCCGGCCTGGCGCAGCGACTACCACACCGACATCAACGTCCAGATGAACTACTGGCTCACCGGCCCGTCGAATCTCGCCGAATGCTTCATCCCGCTCGCCGAGTGGATCAATTCGATCCGCGAGGTCCGCAAGGAGGAAACCCGCAAGGTGCTCGGCGTCGATCGCGGCTGGCTGATGCGCTCCGAAAACGGCATTTTCGGCGGCTCCACCTGGCACATCCAGAAGGGCGACTCCGCTTGGCTCTGCATGAACCTCTGGGACCACTACACCTTCACCAGGGACAAGGAGTATCTGGAAACCATGGCCTATCCGGTGATGCGCGAGATCGCGGAATTCTGGATCGACCACCTCAAGGAACTGCCCGACGGCACCCTCGTCGCCCCCGAGGGCCGCTCGCCGGAGCACGGCCCGGTCGATGTCGATGGCGTCACCTATGACCAACAGCTCTGCTGGGACCTCTTCAACAACACCATCGAAGCCAGCATCGTTCTCGGCGTGGACGAGGAGATGCGCGCCAAGCTCACCGACATGCGCGACCGCCTGCTCGGCCCGCAAATCGGGCGCTGGGGCCAGCTCCAGGAGTGGATGGAGGACATCGACGATCCCGAGGAAGACCACCGCCACAACAACCACCTCATCGGCGTGCATCCCGGCCGCCAGATCCACCCCGAGACCACGCCGGAATACGCCGAGGCGGCCAAAGTCAGCCTCATCGCCCGCGGCCGCGGCCCCACCGGCTGGAGCAAGATCTGGCGCGCCAATATCGCCGCCCGCCTGCTCGATGCCGAACTCGCCTACAGCCACCTCAGCGACGTCGTGGCCACCAAGACCTACGGCAACCTCTGGACCACCCACCCGCCGTTCCAGATCGACTGCAACTTCGGCTTCGCCGCCGGCGTCAACGAAATGGTCGCCCAGTCCCACATGGGCTACCTCCATCTGATGCCCGCCCTCCCCGAAGCATGGAGCGACGGAAGCATCACCGGCATGCGGGTGCGCGGCGGCTACGAACTCGATCTCGAATGGAACGACGGAAAACTCGCCGGCGCGACATTGCGCGGCGATGAAACCGCCGCCGAAACCCTCAGCGTCCGCTACGAGGACTCACGCATCGACTTCACAATCGGCCCCGGAGAAACCCGGACGCTGGACGCCGGTGCGTTCCAACAAGAGTGATGCCGGAGCCATGGCGGAAATGCGAAAGGTCTTGCATTGACCGCATGGCATCACCACGGAGCGCCGAATTCATTCGGCCCCACCAATGGAATGAAACTGAAAATGCCAAATCCCGGCATCTCGTCGGCACGGACCGATCCTCCGGGCGGTCCGTGAGCGTGCGCGGGGAATGAAAATGCGCGTCCGCACCAACCCATTCCCGCCCCACGCACCCGGACGCCCCGGAGCAAGGGGACCACACGCGCCCCGCGTGTCCCTTCGCGCGCCCTCGCGCGAAAGTCGGCATTCCGGCCGGTGACGTCTGTTCCGATTTCGTGCGTCACCCGCATCCGGCGCATTCCTCCGGCGAGGGCGCCGGAGGATGCACGCGGTGGCGCGTGCGCTCCCCATGCAAAACGACCGGCAGGCGATCTCCGGGCGGTCCGTGAGGGTGCCATGACAATGAAAATGCACCTCCGCACCA
>SLAV01000373.1 GCA_007126655.1 Haloferula sp.
ATTCGTGAGAATGAGGGGAGTGGGACGTCGTTTGGCCGAGCGGGTCGCGGTTTCACAACCGCGCCTACGGGAGAGCGTAGGCTCATTCGTGAGAATGAGAGGAGTGGGATGTCATTTGGCCGAGCGGGTCGCGGTTTCACAACCACGCCTACAAGCGGGAGTATCCTTGTCATTTTCTCAAGCGGATCCTTTCGGACAGTTCCTGTTTTGACGCCGGGGTGCGGGTCGAGATGTAGATTTCGATTTCCGTTTCATCGCCGGTCAGAGGCGCGCTGAATTCCCACGGGAACTGGCTGACGGTGTATTCCTGCCAATCTTCGCCTGCGCCGAAGTGGAATGTCACTTCCTCCATTTCCCGGAGATCCTCGAAATCGCCGGCCAGGTATCCGTAGAGCCAGGTTTTTTCCCCGAACTTGAACACCATGCCGGTGAGCGTTCCCAGGTACATTCCCTGAAGCGTGCCGATGGAGGATTCCGTCGTGGCAAATCCCTGCTGCCACGGAGCTGTTTCGGTGGGCAGGATCGTTTCGCGGAAGCGCGGGCCGGCGGCAAGGCCGTCAACGGCCAGTGCGGTGATTCCCTTGGGCGAGAGCGTCACGCGGATCACGCCGTCCTTGAGTTCGCCTGCGGGTGCCTCCTCGTTGTCCTTCCAGACTCGCACCGGGTAGGTGCGGGCGGCGGCATCGGAGACGACGTCCGGGTTGATGCGCACTTGGACTTCGATTTCGCGGTCGGATTGGTTTTTGAGCGCCGCATAGAAATTCCCATTGCCGGTTGCGGTGACGTGGTTCGTCTGGACGTTTTCGATTTCGAGCACGCCACGCGGCATCCACAGCCAGACGTCCTGATCGCTGTGGAAATGGCCGGGACGGTGGCCGTAGGCTTTGCCGTAGAGATAGGCGTAGCCCTCGACATAGCGGGATGGGAAATCGATCGCGCCGTTCGATCGGTCGAACGCGTCCGAGACGAGGTAGTCGATTAGCATCGGGAGGTGAACCCAGATGTGGTTGTAGTGCATGGAGGTGCTGGTCAGCTCCCTGTGGGCGCGCAATGGGAAGTCCGGCTGCTCATACACCGTGGAGTATTCCATGTTCATGTGATAGCCGGGGAAGTTGCTGTAGCGTCCGACCATCGCGGAGCGGGCGATGTCGCGGAGGAAGGCATCGCCTGAATGCTGGGCGATCCGGAGGAAGTAGGGGGCGTAAGTCGTCAGGAAGATGCCGCGATGTCCGCCGCCGGCGGTGCCGAGGCCTTCCGCGATGAGGCCCATTTCAGAGACGCGCCAGGCCGGGACTGTTTCCTCGGGGATCCGGATCGGATTGCCACGCCGATAGAGCGGTGCGCGTCCACCTTTGTTGACGACGATTTCCTCATCGGGGATGCGCGGGTAGAACCACATGATCGAGGCATATTCGCGAGCACCGTGGACGGCGGCATCCAGGAATCTTTCTTCATTGGTCATCTCATACAGTTCGAAGAGTTGTGGCCATCGCGGCAGGATGTAGTCCCAGAACGTGCTGGTCGCCGCTTCGGCAAAATCGGATGGCGGGTTTTTGATGCGCTCTTCGATATAAACATCGGCCTTGCGGATGGCTTCTTCGAGATATGTCTTTTCCCCGGTCGCCCGATAGAGGGAGATGTCCCGTTTCCAAGTGCCGCCTTCCACCACGGTGGTCATGTTCAAAACGCGGTCCTGGTCGTAGAGCTCGCGCACGTGGTGTAGGAACACGGGATTGTTCGCTTGGGTGAGCGCATGAAATTCGGCCAGTTCCGAGACGGGAAAGGCGGGACCGAGCATGTTGCTGGTGGCGGTCTGCGAGCCGACCTGGCCGCTGTTGGAAAAGAGAAACTTTTCGCGGGACATGAGATACTCCAGCAATGGCTGGACGCGGTCGGTGAAAATTTCCTCTTCATCCACTGCGAGTGCCACACTGTGCGGGTGCAGCGCGGTCACGTTCTTCACCGCGCCGGGCATGTCGGTGGCGTAGGAAAACCCACGCTCTTGCTTGATGAACCGGCTGTATTCGCCAAGGCCGTATTCGATCATGTTGTCGAGCGTTTGGTTCATGGAGGTGAGCGTGTTTTCGCGGTAGTCGTGGAAGCCCATGATTTCGCGGGCGGCATACTCGAATGTTTCGAGCCAACCGCCGGGCTGGACGAGGAGCAGTAGGTCGAAACTCTTGGTCTGGCCGTTCGACATCCGCGACCCCTGCCCTCCGAGCACCGGTGCGAAAACCATCGGCTGGGCCTGGGCCGATTCGTTGCGCACCATCACGCCGAACAGATTGTTGCGAAATGTCGGCATGCGGAATGGAAGCGGATCGGGATCGGCCATCACGCCATAGGTCAGTCCATCCGCCGTTGCCAACACCCCGGGAATCGAGCAGTTGTATTCCAGCGTGAGGTAGGATTCTTCGGGGAACCGCTGGTCATGCCAGATCAGCGGCTGGAACACGGCGTCCACCTCGTCCGGCGCGCGTTCCGGTGCCCCGGCATACCCTGCCGAAAAAAAGCCATCCTTCCGGGCGGTGAACCGGAATTGAATCCGCGGTTCCTTTCCGGTTTGGGATGGGCGCACTTCCGCTTCAAGCGCGAAAAGCTCATGTTCCGGGAAATTCCAATGGATCACGCCGTCTCGTTCCTCGGCTCCCGTGGCGCGGATCTTGTGGACATCCGCCACCTCGAAGGGATTGAGGACCGGAGTGCGTTGGCCGCGGATCTGCCATGCGGTCACTTCATGCGACGGAAGATCGAGCCTGATCCTCCGCTGGGTGATCTGCTGGTCGGTGAAGAGGATCTTGAATTCCGGTTCAAAACGCACCGGATCGGAGCCTTGTATGGAAACGTCAATTGCGCCGCCTTCCGCGAGCTTCACTTGGTATTCCGCCGTTGCGTTCGCCGGGCAAAGCGCCAGGCAGGCGGCGATGGCTGTTGCCAGTAATGTGCTTGTATCTTTCATCATGGATTTGGTTTTTTATGATTGATATGGCATGTTTTGATTGATATGTCATGTTTCAAGGTGTTTTCCCCGGTCAGTTGTCAGCAGGTGTGTGATCTTCCCGGGGTTTGATCCGGCGCAGCAAGTAGGCATTGGTTCCGTCGCTTCCATCCAGTGCGACATTGCTTGGTGCATAGAGATATTCGGGCTCTCCCCAGGCATCCAGGAGGAGCTGCGGGCGCTCGAATTTGATCATGCCTTCATTGCCATAGAGGAGCCTCATGCCAGAAGGCGTTTCCAGAAGCGGGGCAAGGCCCTCGGGGAATAGCTCCGGGAACCGTTGATACAGGTAGGTCGGGTTCAAGGCATGGAAGGATTTGAGTGGCTGCTCTTCAAAATGAATTCCATCCCTTGAAACCCATAACAACCCGCCGCCCGCTTCCAGCATGCCATGGTTGTCCGTAGTGACGAGGCAAATATGTTCTCTCCAGGTGAATACATAACCGTCTTCGATCGGGCGGTCGTTTGCGGTAACCGGGTTTGGCTGGATGACATATGGACCCTCAAGCTGTTCTGCAATGGCCAAGCCGATGCTGATCTGTCCTCGTGGGCGCGGGCCACTGCGTGCCTTGAAGTAGAGGTAGAATTTTCCGTTGGGATGGGCGAGTAATGCCGGGTTGGTCACACCAGCATCGCTCTCATAGCACCAGATGGAGGGGTCATCGGGTGGAGATAATAGCGGAGTGGTTTCATCAGGCAAAAGTCTCCATGGGCCATACAGATCATCGGCGACCATCATGCCGATGCGTTGGCTCGGGCCGTGCCGGTGGTGACCATCATTGGCAATGAAGACGATTACGTATTGGTCGCCGATTTTCTGGATACTCGGGTTATGCCATCCGGCGGCGTTCCAGCCCTGGCCGGTCCCCTTTCCGACCGTGCTGACATGCTCGAACGGGCCCTCGGGCTCATCCGCGACATAATGGGCGATTTCACTGAGCCAACGCCAGCCCACGTTGAAATTGCGGTCGGTGTCACGATGTGCGAAGGCTCTCGTTATATGACTGTGCCACCGTCCTTCCTCGAAGTAACCAACGTCGCTGGGAAAGCGCGCACTGAAGAGGTGGACCTTCCCTTCATCATCCCTGAGCGGCGAACTGCCCCAGACGTGCCAGCCCGGCTCATTGACCACTTCACCGACAAACTCCCACTGATCTCCCAACGCTTCGGGTCGCTGGGGGTTGGCGGCTCCCTGTTCCCCGTTCTTGAGACGGTTCAATTCGCGATCAAGCAACACATTCTCCCCCGGGCGGAATTCAAACCTTGCCACGCGTTCGCCGAAGCGGATGACGGCCGGGCCGCCGTGATCCGACCGGATCGCGGCGCGTACCAACGCCCCGTCCTTCCATTCGATATCCACGGTGAATCCGCCGCGGGCGCGAAGTCCGCGCACCTGACCGGTGTGCCATTCGGCGGGTAGTGCCGGGAGCAATTCGATTTCGTCGGCGTGGCTTTGCAGCAGCATCTCGGCGATGGCGGCGGTGGCACCGGAATTGCCATCGATTTGGAACACACCCTCGCCGTCGGCGGTCGGGTGGGTGTCCATGAGGTTGGGGTAGGTCGCGTTTTGCAACAATCTCTGCAAGGTCGCATGGGTTTGATCTCCATCGCCCAGCCTTGCCCACATGCCGGCGAATTGGGCCAGGCTCCACCCGGTGTTGCTGGTATCGGCGTGGCTGGTGTGAGTGCCGCCGCGTTGCGGCGCGCGATCTGACTCGCCGTCACGAGGGGTGCGGACTTCGATGCTTTTGCGCGCGGCTTCGGCCAATTCCGGCGTCCCACGTGGCGTGATTGCACCTCCCGGGTAGAGGTCGTAGAGATGAGAGGCATGGCGGTGGTTTGGCTCTCTTTCAGGAAACTCCTGCGACCATTCCATGATGCGGCCATCGCTGCCGATGCGGGTGGGTGCGAGCATGGCCCGGGTGGCGCGGACGCTTTCGACGAAGTCGTCCTCAATGCCCAGCTCGGCGGCGGCCGCGAGGGTATTGTTGAACAATTCGGCGATGATCTGCTGGTCCATCGTCGGCCCCATGTCGAGTTGGGCGTTCCGGCCATCCGCACCGATGTAGGTGTTTTCCGGAGAAATGGATGGCCCACTGACCAGCTCGCCGGTCTCCGGATGTGGGACCAGCCAGTCGAGGAAGAATTCGGAAGCCTCGCGCAGGATGGGGTAGCCGGTGGTGCGGAGGTATGTCTTGTCCTTGGTGAAGGCATAGTGTTCCCAGACGTGCTGGCACGTCCACGCCGCGCCGGTGGGCCAGACGTTAAGCCCTTTGACCGGGCTGGTAAAAAGATTGGCATTGGTGCGGTGGGAAATGACGAAGCCGCGGCAGCCATAGACATCCCGGGCGGTCTTGCGGCCATTTTCGCGCATCCGATCGAGGAAGTAGATGAGCTTGGGGTGGAGTTCGGACAGATTGGCGGTCTCCGCCGGCCAGTAGTTCATTTGGACGTTGATGTCGAAATGCCAGCCGCAGAACCAGGGCGGGGCCAAGCGGTGGTTCCAGATGCCTTGTAGGTTCGCCGGCAAGGTGCCGGGCGAGCGCGACGAGCCGATCAACAGGTAGCGGCCATATTGGAAATAGAGCGCCAGCAAGCCGGGATCGTCGCCGCCGTCCCGCACCCGCTGCAAGCGTTGGTCGGTCGGCAGGGCGTCGGATTCCCCGCTGCCCAGCGTGAGGTCCACGCGGCCCATCAGTTCGTGATGCGCGGCCACATGGGCCTCCCGGATTTTCCGGTAGGGCACCCGGTGTGCCGATTGCAAAATCCGCGCCACGCGGTCGGCCGGGTCCACATCGGTTTGGTAATTGGTCGCCGCGGTGATCAGGAGGGTGACGTGGTCCGCGCCGCGCACGTGCAGTTTGCCGTCATCCGGGGAGACGCTGCCGCCCTCCGCCAGCACCTGCAAGCCAGCGACAAAGTGGACGCCCTCGGTGGGTTTTCCGGCATCCGTCACGCCGGACATGCGCAGCATGGTGTCGCCGATGGTTTCGACGTTCGCCCCGCCCTCCCGGGAAAGCGCCAGTGTCACATCCACCCCGCCGGTGCGCTCACCGGAGAGGCGCACGACCAGGACATCGTGGACCGGGCAGGCGAAGACCTCGCGGTGGACCTGCCCGTGTTCGTTTTCGGAGCGCACCGCGGCCACGCCTTCATCGAGATCGAGCCAGCGCAGGTAATCGCCGGACTCCCCTTCGGGAAACTCAAGCGTCAGGTCGCCGAGCGGTTGATAGGCCCCGAGCGGGCGGGGGCCGAGCACGCGGCGGTTCACCAGGTTCTGCGCCTGCTGGTGCTTGCCTTCGAACAAGAGGCGGCGGATTTCCGGGAGTGATTCGCGTGCGCCCGCGCGGTCGGTTTGGATGGGTTGGCCGGACCAGACGGACTCCTCGTTCAGCGCCAGGCGTTCGGTGTTCACTCCGCCGAACATCATGGCACCCAATCGACCGTTGCCAACCGGAATCGCCTCGGACCATTTCTCCGCCGGTTGCAGATACCAGAGCGTCCGGGAGGCATCGAACGGTGGGGTATCAATTGCGGGGTCGGCAATGGCTGTGGGCGCGGCAATGAAAAGCGCAGCGGAAATGAAGGGGGGAAGCAAGTGGGCGGGATTCATGTCGGGGTGCGCAGATGATTCAAGATGGTGTGTGTGTTAGGGGTCGAACTGACTTTGTGAAAAAGGAGCCAAAGGCACCTTCTACATTTTTCTGGAGCCAGAGGCTCCAGCTACGGGGTTGTTCGGCAGGAGTGCCGTGCCACCGTTGAGGTCGAGGATACCCACGCCGGTGGTCGTGTTGGCATTGTAGAGCAGCGTGCCGATCAACGCAGTGCCGCAGTCGATGTTCATCACGCCGCCCGGGATGTTATTCCTCTGTATGCGCAATTCGCCTTGATTGACGACTACAGGCCCCGAGATGCTTGTGGAAGTCAAGTCCAGGGACAAGATTCCCGCACCGTTTTTCACAAGCCCTTCGTTGCCTGCGAAGACGCTCGCAACCCGGACAATATTGATATCCACATGAAACACGAGGGCGTCGCCGGCGTCGGCAAACGTCAGGGTATTGCCTGTCATGACCATGTTTTGGCCATCGGAAGCAAAGAGGATATTGCCAATCGTGCGATCCGCGCCCAGGCTGATCATTCGCGTCGCGGTGAAGGTGGACCCGAAGTTCGAGGTGTGGCCCGCGCCATCGGCGATGATTGCGTCTTGCCGGTTGTTTTCATCGCCCCAGTTGCCATTGGCATCGGCGATCCAGACGCCATCGGCCGCGTGGATTGAGGAAAGTGCGGCTAGGAAGGAGACGCCGATCCAGGCGATCAAGGAGGATCGGGCTTTCATGGCAACAGTGATCAGTCAGCAATTAGATTACTGGACAAAGCTTACGGGGTGGTTTCGAGGACGAGGACATCGTCGAGATAAACGCCGTTGAAGGTTCCGTCGCCGTTGCCGGTGAAGTGCCATTCGATGCGGATGGGCTGGCCGTAGGCTTCGGCGGGGAGTGAGACCGGGCCGACTAGTTGCCATTCGGAAGAGGAGTCGTCATCATCTTCCGTGGCCGGGATGATGTTGGCGATGAGGGTATCGGTATCGGCTGCGATGACATTGACGGTGAGGGTGTGGCCCAGGTCGGCGTCGATCGACTTCCAGAAGGACAAGGTGGCTTCCGTGACCTCGGTCAGGTCGATGACGGGGGAACGCAGCGAGGTGTCGGTTCCCGGGCCGTAGCCGCCGGTGAGGTTGGTGCCCCAACAGCGCAGCGAACCGTTGCTGCCGGAGGTGACCGAGCCGCCGAGTTGGTCCGGCGAGTCCGGGATGCCCCATTCCCATGGGGTGCCGCCGGTAGTGGAAGCGGTGAAGCCGCCATCGTTGGTCTCGAAGCCCTCGTCGAGCAGCGGCTCGGCAGGCTCCGGTGCTTCCGCGCCGATGCGGATGAACAGCCGCGGTTCGTCGAGCAGGTCTTCGGAGAGCTGCACGGCGACGGTCTCGACTTCGTCGTCCACGGTACCGGGTGTGAGCAACGCGTCTTCATCCATTTCCCAGACTACCAGGTTGGTGGAGAACCAGACGTCATACTCCGCGCCGGTGAGGGCGGGATCGCGGCGGGTGAAGCTCAAGGTGCCGGTTGCGGCGTCGAGCGGCACGATGATCGGATTGACGGCGGCTGAATCCGTGGGATCGAGGCCGAAGAGGCGGGCCTGCTCGTTGGTGATGCCGTTGCCGTTGAAGTCGGCGTTCGGGTCGCTGAGGTCGGCCTCGGGGAAATTGGCGGCCCAGGTGGCGTAGTCCTGATCAGGCGTGGCCTGGGCCACCAGCAGGATGGTGTTGCCGTCTTCCACCACCAGATCGTAGTTGGCGATCGGATTTTCCAGTTCCGGAGTGCCAATGATCGTGCCGGTGGTGAAGAAGAGGACGTAGCTTGAGGCGGTTGGGGTGCCGATGATGCGGATCCGGGCGTCGGGTTCGAGCGTCAGGTCGGCGGACGAGACGGAGGGTGCGCCCGGGGTGAGGCCAAGCAGGGCGTCATCGCTGACAATGATGGGCGAGGCCTGGGAGCCGCCGTTGAGCGCGAGCGTGCCCGCTTCGACCGTGGTGTCGCCAGTGTAGCTGTTGGCGCCGGATAGGATCAGCGTGCCCGCGCCCGATTTGTCGAGTCCGCCATCACCGTCCTGAAGGAGATCGCTGCTGACGGTGATGGAGTGGCCGTTGGTGTCAATCTTGGCTCCGCCATCCCGGACATTCAGGGTGAGCGAATCGGGGAAATCCAGATCGTCATCGGCGATCAACTGGCCGCCATTGAAGTTGAATTCGCGAGTCTCGCCACGCTGACTTACCAAGGCACCGAGTGTGAGGGTGCCACCGTTCAGGTTGAGGATGCCCTGCCCGCCCGTTGTGTTGGCGGCCCGGTATTGCAGCGAGCCGATGGTCGCGGAGCCGGATTCGATGTTGATGACTCCGCCCGGATGGCTGTCGCTATTGATGCCGAATTCAAGCACGCCCGCATTCACGTAGTGGCCGCCTTCGATATTGAAAGTACCCGTCGCGCCATTCGCACCAAGCACGTCCGGGGTGTCGCCTGTGGATGTCCAAGTGCCGCCCGAGATGGTGAAATCTGCGGATGTATTGTTGCCGATGAGAAGCCCCCTGGCGCTGCTGGATATGGCATTGATGATGCCTCCGGTCATTTCATTCCCGGTGCCGTGGATTTCGAGGCGGGTCAATTCCAAGGTTCCGCCACCATCTTGGTAGATCGTGTTGTTCCCCGTCATGCGCACCTGGCTGGCGCTGGTTCCGGTGATTCGCGATGTTTCCGTTCCCGAACCAAAAATGGATGCGTCTTCCGCGAGCGCCAGGGTGGCGCTTCTGCCACCACCGGATAATTCCATTCTGGCTCCGCTTTTGATTTCGAACGAGGAAGCCTCGCCGAGGATGTTGTTCCTTTGTATGCGTAATTGGCCTTCATTGACGACTATCGGCCCCGAGATGCTCGTGGATGTCATGTCCACGGTCAGTATACCCTCCCCGTTTTTCACAAGCCCTTCGGTGCCTGCGAACGTGCTCGTGACTCTGACAAGGCTGTTCTGCACATCAAATACGGGAGCGTCGCCATCACCGTCAAATATCAGGGTATTCCCTGACATGACCATGTTCTGGTCGCTAGAAGCAAAGACGATGTTGCCAATCGTCCGATCCGCGCCCAAGCTCACGGTTCGCGTCGCGGTGACGGTGGATCCGAAGCTCGCGGTGTTTCCCGCGCCATCGGCGATGATGTTGTTCTGCCAGTTGGTTTCATCGGTCCAACTGCCATTGGCGTCGGCAATCCAGGTGCCGTCGGAGGCATGGGTCTTCGATACCGCTGTCAGGAATGAACAGCCTATCAGGAGGAGAAGGGCGGAAGTGCTTTTTTGGCAAGCACATGGGTGTGATGTGGACTGGGTTTTCACGGGCGATTGGGTTATTGTTGTCGTTAACGTAGATTCAATGTCTTTTTCACCGATCAGGCTAGACGTTCCAGCGTTTTTCTATTCGTTTTATGCGTCATTCATCATCAGTGGCTTGTTTTCGGAACCCAGGAGAAGTCCAGCATGATGAAGTCCTGGGAGCCGGCTTATTCGTCATCCGCCGGTGGTACATCGAAGAAGCGTGCGATCCGGATCGGATTGTAGTCATGGGGACCATCAAAAATGAATATATAGTTTCTGCGGCCCGGCCGATTCCCCCACTGGCTGGAATAGACCGGCTTGATTCTGTCGTTCTCCATCACGCCAATGGCGACATCAATCTCACCGACTTCGCGTCTCCACGACGGGTCCGACACCAGGTTGTTCTCACCGGATTTGATTTCAAGCCTGCGTTGGCCGATCATGATGGCAACCGCCGAGCGGGAGAAATTGAAGAAGCGGTATTCACCGGCACGGATGCGGGCACTACCGATATCGTATGCCAGCATTCTCACCGGCGCATCGCCGCTCTTCAGACAGGCCAGCAGCACGCGGTCGGAATTCGCCGGGAGATCTACCCAGGCATGGGCGGGCGGCAGCGGCGGCGGCTGAGAGAACTCCGCTTCGGAACTCCGCAACATCAAGCGGCGGGGGCCATTGTATTTCAAGGGTTCGCCGAGGCCGGTTGGAAGGGCTTGGAACCAGGCGATTTCCTCGCCATTGTCGAAGAACAGGCCGTGCACCGGTTGATCCAGTGCGATGGTGACGATTTCGGTACGGACATTCGCCTCCTGGCAAATGGCGGGAAGGGTGCACCAAGCGAGGAAAGGAAGGATCAGTTTTTTCATGGGACGCCGGATCAGATTTCAGAGTTGCCGAGCCAGCGGAAGGAAACGATTCGGTATCGGCGGCCGAAAGCTTTGTTTACCGTGGCTTCAAGTTCAGCAGGATTTTTGTAGGCTTGGTCCTGTGGATCGAGGTATTCGCTGGTGCGCTGCACCAGGGCTTCACACCATGCGCGGGCGATCACCCTTCCGCTTGGATCCAAGGCTTCCCCAGAGGTTCGGATCCTGAAGTAATCCGAGCGCACCTGAAGAATCGGGGATAGAGACTGGAGCACGTCACCCTGCATCAGATAGGAAGCGCTGCCGACGGCGGTGGTCTCGTCGCTCACCACGTTGGAAAATTGCGCACCCGACGGGTTGGCGGCGGGCCTGCCGACAGATGGCGGCAGGTCGGCGTTGATGGTGCGGTCGAGCGCTGCTTGGAGGGGGCCCTTAAGCTGGTGCCGGACGTCTTCGGCACCGGGGTTGCGGTTCACAAACTCCGCCATGGAGCGAAACGGGCCGCGCTGCTGGACCTCCCGGACGATTTCTGTGGCGAGCTGATCGAGCTCGGCATCAGACAGATTGCGCCATCCCTGCCAGAAGGGATCACCGTCGCCGCCGTCGCCTTGATGGTAGGGCGTGTCTGTGAGCACATGGCCGAAGCGGTTGAAGCGGACGCCTTCTGGACTGTTCCACAAAACACCACCGCGCCGCGGGTTGAGGACGGGCAGTTGGGACGCCCCCATGGATGAAAGCACGGCCTTCCATGCGGTCTTGGAGGTCGAGTTCACGTTGAAAGCACCCTTGACGAGAATGCGCGCAGCGATGGCTTCGGGGGCCCGGTCGCCATTTTCGCGAAGAATCCCATCAATGGTGGTGTCTCCCGTGAGCGGCGAAAAGACCATCCGCGGGTTGGGCAGGTGCTGGGATCCGGCCGCAAGTTTTTCCGCATCAAACCATCGGTCAAATGACGAGCCGGTAGCGCCGAGGTAGTCCGGAGCGAGGGTGGAGAAGAAGTAACCGTCCCAGAGCTTCCGGTTCACATCGTAGGAGATATCGGTCGGGGTGAAGCCTCGTATGCCGCTGAAATCGCGGTTGCTGGTGGCATCCAGCGGGATTCGTGGATTGGCATAGGAGTTGCCAAGCACGAATCCCGGTTCGAAGTTGTAGCGCGAAAGGTGGGCGTGCTGGAATTGGCCGATGGAAACCAGCGGCGAGCGCGGCACATCATGGATAATGACGTTGGTCCGGCCGCCGGCAAAGGTGTTGGAAGCACCACCGAATCCTTGGTAACGTCCACTTGCATGGCTGACTTCCGGCTCCGAAGCGGCACTTCCGCCCTCACTCAAAAGACCGCGGTTGCCGCCGCGTCCGTCTCCCACCACCGCGGGTGTGCCGGATGCATTCCACGCCCCCATCCAATGGGAGATGGTGTGCCATCCGGTGCGCTCGCCTGAGCTTTCGATTCTGGATCCGTCCCAAAGGGAGTTGGCGACGAGTGACCGCGGATTCGAGTCGACCCATCCGCGCAGCCTCTGGTCTTCATCCGGACCTTCCATCTGGTTGGTCGTGCGGAGCATGAAAGACCAAGTGGCAATATTTGGAGTGACCCGGTCTCCCGCCAGGTCGTCGATCCGGTAGGTGGCCTTGGTGGTGTTCAACCTGCCGGATGCTCCGGAAACAACCGGTTCGGGCACCTTGAAATCCGAAGTCTCGGAAGGGTCGTGGCCACCGTTCCAGATTTCGGTGGCGCGCAACAGATTATGGCTGCCTGACTTGAGGGTGAACCAGGTGGAGGAAACCGTTCTCAGATCCAAAGTCGGAAACTTGGCCTTGATTTCCTCGCTCTGGGTATCTTGCAGCACAATTTCGTCGACCCAGACGCGATTGCCCGAGGGGATCTGCATTGTGCGTCCGGCATCGTCCTTCAGATCGACGATGAAGGCTCCTGTCTCGCTCCATCCGGGTTTGAGGGAATAGACCTGCCCGGCCCGGATGTGAATGCGGTCCACCACCGAAAAGAGCCGGAATTCACCTGGTTGGAGGTCAACGGCAGGGGTCTCCAACTGTAGCCATTTGCCCGTTGTCCCAGCCTCGGGTGTGGGGATCACCCGGTCACCGGCAGTCCACTCCTCACGCAGCCAGAGCCTGGCGATTCGCCGGTCAGTGAAACCACCGGCACCCGTTGGCCGGGCATGGTTGAATCTCATATAAGGGTAGAGCGCCCAGTCCATGCGGTAGGGTGCGGTCCGGATGGCGACGTTGTAGGGGTTCCACAAGCCCAGTACCGGCTGGATCCCGACCTGTGCCTTGAACATCGGCGGGTCCGATGGCGAATTGGTCTGAAGGGGTTCGGCGTTGAGGCGGAAACCCATCTGGAAGAGTGAAAGCACCGGGGTGACCGGGCTGTTGGTATGCTGCAGATCCCGGCGCCAATTCCCCTCATTGTGATTGCTGTAGGGCAGCCAAGTCCGGAAACGGAGATCGGATTCCACCGTTGGGAAAGCGGACACGATCGGGATCTGCTGGCCGTTCAGCCCTTGCCAAAGCGTGGCGTAGTTCCAGAGGATGCCCCAGTTCGGTCCGGTTTGGATTGTGCCGTTCCTGCTGATGGTGTCGCTGAGGTAGAACTTCGAGGGTGTCCTGGTGGCGAAGGTCAGGATGTCGGCACCGTGCCATGTCCTCCGGGAGGGGATGGCTCCGAAATAGAAATCACCAAATGTTTTCCCGATCTGGGATCGGTCGAAAATCAGGGATAAGTCCGCCTTCATGCCACCGCTGACCACATTGACCGGCAAGCCATAGCCCCCGGTGGTGATATCATTGAAATACTCTCGGGCGAGTGTCCTGTCTGCGGCGGCGAGCGATGCGGTCTGCATCGAGATCAGCATCGTTTTGTCGATCGTTCCCGCCGGAGCGGGTGCGAATCCGGACCAGCGCTCGCCGAGTTTGGCAAAGCCGCCTTCGAGTGGGGATTGCGAACGCGCAAGACGGTCATGATCCGTGGTCGGGACGGTTTCCGGCTTTGCCAGATCCACCCTGGCCTTGGTGCCTTCATCACCAATCCACCACGCATATCTGCCTTGCGTGTTTCCTCCGGAGACATTGACCACCGGGGCAAGCAGATCGGTTGCGACTCCATCCGGGCTGGTGTAGCTGCCTAGCTTGAGGGCGTCCCCCTGATTCAATTCTGCGGATTGGGTCAGAGCTCTGGCGGGATCCGGATCTTCACCGCTCACCAGCCAGGTAATCATCGCTGACCGCGGATGGCTAGTCAGCGCGGCAGGGCTGACGTCTATCGCGCCGGTCCAAATGGGATTCGCAGGCGCGTCACCCGCTTGGATACCTGCGGGCATGGTGATCCGTTGGTCAGGACCGGTTGCCTTCTGCAATTCGCCGAGCGCGAGCATCAGTGCCATGCGGGCGTTCGCCTGGGCGATCGCCTGGGCGTTCTGCGCATTGGCAGTGCGCAGGCTGACACTACTCAGCCCGAGAAGTCCCACGGCGATCACGGTCAGCAGAATCATCATGGACAGGGCGACGACAAGCGTGAAGCCCTTGGTTGCCTGATGCGGTCGCAGGGTGATGCGGATAAGCGCACGATTCATCATTCGCCAATTTACGGTTTCACCCTCGCTTTTCACAAGACGTCAAAGCGTTTTTCTTCTCGTTTTGAGCGTCAGGCGCAATGGCTGACTCCCCGGACTGGCGGACTTCGGGCTCCACAACAAGTTGCTTGCAAGGATCCATGGGGAAGGAAAGGAGCCCCGGAGGCACCTTTTACGGGCGGCGGCGGCGCAGCAATGCGAGCAGGCCGATACCGCCGAGCAAGGCGGTCGAGGGTTCCGGGATCACCGAGACCTGCACGTTGTCAAAAAGTGCGGTTCCGGATTGGACACGCAATACCGCAGTGTCGAAGACATCCAGATGGGTTCCACTGGTCTGTGAACCGGCGACGGAATACCGCACGGTCGCGCCGTCCATGACAGTGAACAAGGTGTCGGTCTGGGTGGCTGAGGTGCGGGTAATACTGAAACTGAATTGGTAGTCTTTATTGTTTTCGAAGGTGTAGTTTGTGGTCCCTCCGGCCGTCGTGATGTTGCTAATACCGACCGTGCCGAGTGTGGGGTATCCATTGTTGACGGATGTTGTGAAACTCGCAGCCTCGCGACGCGCGACGTTTGAGCCATTGTCGCGAATGAATGTCGTATAGCCCGCATAAGTGCCGGTGCTCGTATTCGCCCAATCATCGGCACTGAATGCGCCTTCCGATAGATTGTAAAGACCGAGTCGGAAAATGCCGGTGGCGGAGGTTTGCCTGTAGTCGAATGAAAGCGTGATGGTGTAGCCGACTGGAATCGTCTGGGAGGTGAAAGAGCGCCCGATCACTTCCGTTCCTCCTCCATCGCTCGCAGTGGTCCACGATAGGCGGCCATCGCCGTCGTTGGCGAGAGTGCTGTCGTCATTGCTGTAGGCCATGTGCCAGTTCCCGGTCCCGGAGTCGAAAGTATCGGTGAATATCACGGAGGCATGGCTGGTTCCGATAATCAGTGCAGTGGCCAACACCAAGGATGGGATTGAATTTAATTTCATGGTAACGATTGAACATGAACGATCATGGATGAAGCAATACGTCTTTGCGTTTTTTGATTCGGTTTAAGCGTTGCGGGGTTCGATTTCAATTCGCTGCTTTTCCGGAATCGATCCGCCGATGGGATTGGCGGAAAGCGCCGGGGGCGGTGCCGAGTTCGCGGCTGAACACCTCGGTCATTCGCTGCGGCTCGCTGAAGCCGCAGCGGATGGCGATTTCGGAGATCGATAGGTCGGTCTCGACGAGCATGTGCTTGGCGCGCTCCAGGCGCACCCGCAGGATTTCCTTCTGGATCGTGCGTCCGGTGTCTCGCTTGAAACGCAATTCCAGCGGGCGTCGCGACAGCGGGACGGCGTTGAGCACATTGCAGACGCCGATCGATTCGGTCGCGTGTTGGCGAATGAACACCAGCGCACGCCGCACCATCTCATCATTGGTGACCACGATGTCGGACGAGCGCCGCGTGATTACGCGTTTGGGCGGGATGAGAACCTGCCGTGGCGGCTTTTGCCCATTGATCCATTGGTCGAGCAAGCGCGCAGCCTCATAGCCGACTTGTTCGCCGGGCAGTTCGACGCTGGAGAGCGCGGGGTCCGAGAACGGGCAGAGCGCGTTGTCTCCGCCGATGCTGATCACCGCGGCCTGCTCGGGCACGGCGATGTCGGCGGAGCGCAGGGCGTTGAGCAAATCGAAGCCGATGTTGTCTGTGGCGGAGATCACGCCGAAAGGTGGCTCGATGTTTGCCAACCACCGCATGGTGCTTTGTGCGGCGGCCGGCAGCTTGCCCGCGCGGTGTCCGCCGGGTTCCAGCTCGAGCGCCTCGACATGGATCCGGTGCCTGGCGGCCGCATCCCTCGCGCCGTGCAGCCGCTTGTCCACATAGCCCAGGCCGAAATTCCCGCCCACGAAGGCGACCCGTTGCAAGCCCAGGGCGACGATGTGTTCCAGTGCCAGACGGCCGGCCAGTTCGTCGTCCCAATCGACGCGTGGCAGCTTTGCCTCGGAAAAATGCGGCCCGACGCAGACGACGGGGCATGGCAATCCGTGCAGGAAGTCGATCCGGTCCCGCGTGTTTGGAAAGGCGATCACACCGTCGGCTTGGAAGTCTTCAGGCAATGACCAGACGTCCAGGTCCGCCCATGGGATCAATGGCTGCCAGCGTGGGCATTCGCGTGCGAAGCGCCCCACGCCCTGCACAATCTGGCGCCTGGCGGTGTGTTCCAGATCGGTGTAGATCAAAACTCGGCGCGGGGGAACCATGGGCGGGATGTTTGAAGAGATGTGAATCAAAAAACCGGATGTTGTGGCTTGCCGCTCCGGGCATGATTTGTGGACTTTATCGGGATCTCGCCGGGATGGTGATGGCATCGATTTCCGCGCCGTCCGGGTTGATCGCGCGGATTTCCTTGCGATCGGGGTGGACGGTGATGATCAGGCAGTGGCGGACGGATTCCGCCTTCTCAAGATACCAGGTGTCTTCGACCGAATGGACGCGGCGGGGGGACATCGCCCAGGAGCCGTCGCCAAGATAGACAATGCCGCGTTCGGCATTTTCCTCGCCCTCGAAGATCGGGACGGTGCGCTTGTAGGTGTGATCGTGGTGTTCGAGCGCGAGACGGATGTTGTTTTGCTCGAAAAGCGGCACCCAGTGTTCCCGCACTGCGGCGCTGACACGGCCATCGAAGCTGCGGTTGCTCGGCCAGGCGGGCACATGATAGACGGGGATGAGGTGCGGGACGTTGCGGCGCTCTTCAAGCGTCCGGCGCATCCAGTCGGTTTGTTCGCCGGCGATCGGGTTGCTGTGATCCGAGTCGCCCATGACGATGCTGAGGTATTCGCCGAAATCGAGCACGCCATAGCCAGGGTCGCCGGGAAACGCGTAGAGGGCGTAGAAATAGGGAGCGAGGCGCACGCGGTCGGCATGGCTGTTGATGCGATTCCGGTGGTATCCGCCGCGGATTTCGTGGTTGCCCATGCCCACGACGACGGGGGGGACGCGGCCTTCGGGTGTGACGAGTGTTTCGACCATTGAGTCGAGGAATTGATACCAACGGCCGACGCGGTCGGCCCTGCCATCGGCGTAGGACAGGTCGCCGCCCCAGACGACGAAGTCCGGGTCGTGTTCCATGGCGGCCCGGTTCATCAGGTTGATGTGTTCCTGATGGGGGCCGATATCACCGCCTGCGGCGATGACGAGCGGGCGCTCAAGCGTGGCGGGCATGGTGCGGAACCAGTAGGTTTTTTCCCTGGGAGAGCCGCGGAATTCATACTCTGTGTCGGGCTGGAGGCCCTCGATCGCGATGCGGTCGATGAGACGGTCGGAGTGGGGGAAGGGAAACCGCTCGGCGGGGAAGGAGCGCCACTCGTCGGTGCCGCGTGGGCGGGCCTGGATGGCGGCGGGGACATCCTTGTTTTCCACGAGGCGGTGCCAGTCGATAACGATCGAGGTCGTCGGGTCGCCCGTCCAGGTGAGGATGATGCCTGGGGGTGCGGTTTTTTCCCCGGCCGGTGCGGAGAATGATGCCAGCGCGGTGAGGGCGAGGAAGAAACAGATCCTGTTTGCGGTGGATGAGTTGCGGTTGAGTGGTTGATGGCGCGTCATGGTTAAAGTAATGGCGTGGGTTGTATTTTCACCATATAAAGGATTTTTGCCGAAGCCGTAGGGAAAATGGATTTTCATCTGTCACCTTATTGCGTGCAGAACATGTGAATGCGCGACATTTTATTCCGCCTTGCCGGTGAGGTGGAGGCTGCGGAGGGGGCCTTGGAGGACGAGGGCGTAGGTGGCGTTGATGAGGAGTTCCCCGCCCAGGTAGGGTGCGCCTTTGTGGGGCGTGGTATAACGCAGGCCGTGGCTGGGTTCCCATGCGAGTGAGAACCACCAGGCGTAATGGCCCATCACTTCGGCGAAAATTTCCGGTGCGCAGAGGTTGAGGGCGAGCAGGCCGGTTGCGCCGCCGGGTTCGCCGTAGGCGTGGCTGTTGCGCAGCCAGGGATGGCGCTGGTGCATGATGTGGATCATCGCGTCGCGCATGTCCGGGCGCTCGCCGCGCAGGTGGGCGGCCATGGCGAACAGGCCGCTGCGCGACCAGAATTCGCTCTGGTCCCTGTGGGCGCCGTGGTAGCCGAGTGCGCCGTGGCCACCCTCGGCGGGGTTGGACCATGCCATTTCCATGTAGGGCAGGATGAGTTCCCAGATGGCGGACTCCATGCCACCGCGCATGGCGATGGCTTCGAAGACGAGCAGGTGGCAGGCGGGGGCCACCAGGCCTCTACGTTGGTATGGCAGGCCGCCGGTGCCGTGGCCGAGCGCCGGAATGCCGAAGGCGGAATCTTTTTGTCCGCCGACGACCCAGTCGCGCAGGTCTTCCAGATTGAGCATCACGCTGGTGTCGCCGGTGGCGAGGTGCCACTCGCTGTAGAGGATGCCGGCGTAGGCCCCATGCCAGAACCCGAGGTTGCCGTAGCGGGACGGCTCCCGGTATCGCCGCTTGGCCCAATCGACGGCTTTGCGGGCGCGTTCGATGTGTTCTTCCTCGCCGGTGGCCAGCATGGCGAGGGCGGCGAAGCTGGTGCGGATCATGCAGCGCTCCCAACTGCCGTCGTCGCGCTGGCTGCGGACGAGGAACCCAAGGCAGTCTTCGAGCATGCGCGCGGCCTCGGGGTCGTCGAGCGGGTTGAGGGTGGTGAACGCCGCCTCGCGGTTGAGGGGGATGGCGACTTCCACGGGTTTGCCGTCGCGCATGATGGTGATGGGGAGGGTATTTTCCCCCGCCTTGAGCGCGGCTTCCTGGGCGCGGCCGATGACGGCTTCGTGGCTGTAGCGGAACCAATCCCAGCCGGCCGCGAGGTGGTTGAGCGGGAGGGGATTGCCGGCGACGGCGATGATGACGTCGCCCTGCCGGAGACCTTGCTCTTGCGCAGCCAAGTCGGGTTTGACGGCCATGAGTGAGAGGACGTTTCGGCTTTGCTCGGTGAGGGCTTCGAAACCGAGCAGTCCGGCGCCGAGCCGGTCGGGGCCGCGATTGCGGTGCGGGCGGTTTACCTGGAGCGATCGATCGGGGGCGAGGTGGATGCGTGCGAAGCGCGGCTCGCCGATGGCCACGCCATTGGTGGAATCATTGCGAACGCGCACGTGGATGGATCTGCCTTCGATCCTTGCGGTGGCGTCGGGCGGTATCTCCGCCCATGCCCGCGCGGGCGCGAGCACCCGCTGCCTCTCGGGCAGGTTGATGCCGTGCAGATTAATGCGGGAGGCGCTGCCGGCGTGGCTGCCCCGCAGGTCTGTCTCGATGACAAAGCGGAAGGCCTCGACGGTTGCCGGTTCGGGAAATGGCAATTTCAAAGCGGACGTGTAATTGGACCTGCGTTCGCCGGTGATGATGGTTTCCCATTCGCCGCCGGGCGGGCGGATCTCGACGCGATATTTTCGTGCCAGCCCGGCACCCCGGCTGTAGGTGCGTGGAATGTAGTCGATGCCGGTCATCCGCATTGGCTGGCCGAACACAAGGCCAATCCAATCCTCCTCGCCTTCTTTGGATTGGGAGATCCATTCGTTTCGGCCGCCCCGGAATGCGTTGATCGCCGGATGTTGCGGGCTATCGGATGAGGCGATGGCCGCCCATGGTCCGGGCGTCGGCTGTTCTCCGGTAGCGGATGCGCCACTTCCCATCACATCGCCGTTTTCCGGATCGATCGCTTCGATGGTGATTTTGGCGGGATCGGCTCCCAGCGTTCCGTAGAGGTCGAGTGAGACCAGCGAGCGCCATTCCCCCTCGGCATTGCGTTCGCGGGAATTTCGTTCGGGGACCTGAAGCGTGAACACGGTGCTTGCGCCAGGAGCGAGCTTCCCTCCATCCGGAGCGATCAAAGGGGCGGGCAGGAAAGTCACATCGGCGGCATTGGATTGCGCCGCCGTGGTGGCAAGGATGAGCAATGGAAGCGCGTGAAGAGAGAAAGCGGATGGACGAAACATCTTGTGGCGGAGTGGTGGGTTGGATCGGCGATGGGCAAGCCCCATGCCTATCTGCAAAATGGTAATACGCGGTTTTATCCATGACCATTGCCAATCAAGGGAATTTTCATGTATGACTGATACCGAATTGCATTCAGGATTTTTCCTCGAACCCGGTTTGTCGTGTCTGAGCGAAACCATTGGGTAGGTCGGCCTGGGCTCGTTCTTCGTCGATCGAAGGGCGAGAAGCTTGCCGTGTGGCGGAGGCACCACACTCCCTACGAACTTCCCCGTAACCGGAGCCTCCGGCTCCGGCGAGAAGTAGCAGGTGCCTCCGGCTCCTGTTCTCCCGGAGAAAAAAGTTCGTCCCGTCGTTGTCCGCCCATCGGCGGTGCAAGCTCTTGTGGTGAAGGTGA
>SLAV01000120.1 GCA_007126655.1 Haloferula sp.
AAATCCTAGGCCTGCTACGCGCACATCCGACGATGACCCGAGTGGCTTTGGCCAAGAAGCTCGGTCTTAGCGCAGACGGGGTGAAATACCACTTGGACAAGCTCAGAGCCTCCGGGAAAATCCGCCACCACGGTCCCACAAAGGGAGGACACTGGAAAATAGAAGATCCGTCACCATAAGCGCCAAAGAAAGGTGAACCCGCATTTGTAAGTCAATCTCCCGCCCGTGAAATCCGAAACCACTCCCTGGCACACCCCCGCCGACATCAAGGCCAAGCTCCTCCGCCACTGGCAGCGCGGGCGGATTCTCGCCTCCTCACTCACCGGAGAACCGCTCTTCCCGCTGCGCATTCCCATCAAAGGCCCCACCTCCGCCCGGATCTCCGCGGACTTCGGAGCCGTCGGCGATTGGATCGCCACCTGGCGCGGCCAAAACCACATCCCCATCGAATGGCGCAAGTTTTCCCACCGCCTCTTTGGCGACAACCACATGCCCTCCGCCGCCGTCATTCCCGACGCCCCATCCGCCGTCAAAATCCTCGGCACCCGCCGCGACTGGGAAATCTATCAGGAAATGACCAACCACTGCCGCGCATCGTCCCCACAATTGTTGGAATGGCTCGCCAAACGCCCGATCACCGCGCTCGAACTCGCCGCCGACTGGCAGGCCATCCTCGCCGCCGTCGCCTGGATCCACGCCCACCCCCGCAGCGGCCTCTTCCTCCGCCAGATCGACGCCCCAGGCGTGCACACCAAGCTCGTCGAAAAATACCGCGGCGTCATCGCTGAATTGTTAGACCTTACACTCCCACCCGATGCCATCGACGCCACCGCCCGCGGCACATCCGCATTCGCACGCCGCTACGGCTTTCGCGGCAAACCCGGGCGCATCCGCATCCGCTTTCTCGATGCCGCCTGCGCCATCGCGCCCGAACGCCTCGGCCACGACCTCACGCTCGATGCCGCCGCCTTCGCCACGCTCGATCCGCCCGTCAGCCACGTCTTCATCACCGAAAACGAGATCAACTTCCTCGCCTTCCCCGATTGCCCGCGCGGCCTCGTCATCTTCGGCTCCGGCTACGGCTGGAGCGCGCTTGTGGCGGCCACCTGGCTCCGCAACCGCACCATCCACTACTGGGGCGACATCGACACCCACGGCTTCGCCATCCTCGATCAACTCCGCGCCTCCCTTCCCCACGTCCGCTCCATGCTGATGACCCGCGACATCCTCCTCGCCCACCGCCATCTCTGGACCACCGAGCCCAACCCCGTCCGCCACGAACTGCCCCGGCTCACCCCGGAGGAAACATCCGCCCTCCAAGCCCTCCGCGCCCAAACCGGCGAATCCGCCCCCCGCCTCGAGCAGGAAAGACTCCCGTTCTCCATCATCCTCAGCCACTTGCAAGACATCACCGCGACACCGTGAGTTCTGTGGTTTTCAGTTATTCAGTGGTTTCCCGCGCTGATTTTCCGGATCACGTTTCCAATTCACATTCAGCGCGCTGGTTCGGGTGCCGGAAAAGTTGATCGGGAGCCGGAGGCACCTGCCACGGGCGATCCTCTCATTGCTTGTGATCAACGCGGACGGCCACCGAGCGGCCGTGGGCGTCGAGGCCTTCGATGCGGGCGAATTCGGCGACGGCAGGCAGGGACTTGCGGACGGATTTTTCGTCGAGGCGGACGATGCTGGTGCGGCGCTGGAATTGGTCGGCGCGGAGACCGGAGAAAGAGCGCCCGGCTCCGCCGGTGGGCAGGGTGTGGCTGGGGCCGGCGAGGAAATCACCGACGGCCACGGGCGACATCGCGCCGAGATAGACGGCCCCGGCGGTGCGGACCAGGGCAAGCCAGGCGTCGTCGTCCGCCGTGACGAGGGAAAGGTGCTCAGGGCAGAAGTCGTTGGAAATGGCGATGGCCTCTTCGAGCGAGGGGACGTGGAGCAGGAAGGTGCCGGATTTCAGGACGTCGCGGATGATGGCCGCGCGAGAGAGTTTCTTGAGCTGGGATTCGATGGCGCGTTGCACGCGGGTGAGCATCACCTTCGAGTCGGTGAGGAAGCCGACGGTGCTGTCCCCGCCGTGTTCGGCCTGGGCGAGCAGGTCGGCGGCGATGAAGGCGGGGTTGGCGGTCTTGTCGGCGATGACCAGGATTTCACTCGGCCCGGGCAGCAGGTCGATCGACACCGCGCCGACGAGCTGGCGCTTCGCCTCGACGACGAATTGGTTGCCGGGGCCGAAGATGCGGTCCACCGGGCGGATCGTGCGGGTGCCGAGCGCGAGCGCCGCCACGGCCTGCGCGCCGCCGACCTTGTATGCCTCGGTGACGCCTGCGGATTCGAGCGCGTAGAGCAACGCCGGGTTCACGGAGCCATCCGGCCCGCACGGGGTGGCGGCGACAATTTCGGGCACGCCGGCGGCACCAGCGAAGCCGGCGGTCATCAACGCGGTGGAAACCAATGGGGCCTTGCCGCCCGGCACATAGACGCCGACGCGGTCGAACGGCGTGAACCGCTCCCCCACCCTCGCGCCTTCGGCGTTTTTCGCCGACCAGTCCTTGCGCATGCCGCGTTTGGCGAAGGCGCGGATGTTTTTCAGGCTGGCGGCCACGGCATCGCGGGTTTCGGGCGTGACGGCCTCGCGGGCGGCGGCGAATTCGGCGGGCTTCACCGCGAGTTTCCCCGTGATCAGGTCCGCCCCGTCGAATTTCCGGGTCAGTTCCACCAGCGCCTTGTCGCCGCCTTTCGCGACCGCGGCGATGATCTCCGCGACCGCGTCGCGGACGTCGTCGCCCGGCATCGCCCGGCGGTTCAATTTGCGGACGAACGCCGCGTATCCCTTGTCCTTGTGGCTGAGAATCTTCATGGGGGTGGAATCAATAATACGGTCGCAGCATGAGATAGCAGACCGGCCCGGTCACCGCGACGTAGAGCCACATCGGGAAGACCCAGCGCGCCAGCCTGCGGTGCGCGGAAAAACGGTTCGTCCAGCCGGAGATGAACGTGAAGAGAATGAACGGCAGGCTCACCGCCGCGAACACGATGTGGGTGAGCAGCAGCGTGAGATACAACCCGCGCATTGGCGCGTCCGCCGGGTAGCGCGTCGGGTCGTTGGTGATGTGGTATCCGACGTAGGAGAGCAGGAACAACACGGACAATCCCATCGCCGTGACCATCATCGCGCGGTGCAGGCGGATGTTGCCCGTCTTTACGAAAATGAATCCGAACACCAGCACCACCGCGCCGGCCGCATTCACCGCCGCATGGAAGGGCGGCAGGAAATCCGTGGTCCACCCGTCGGGCAGCGGAAGGCGGACCTGCTGCATCACGACCACCAGCAGCAGCACCGCGGCGGAGAGGATCCAGGCGGCGATGCCGAGTTTGCGGGAGAGTTCCTCCCGTGGCGGACGGGAGAGCCAGGCGGTGCGGTCGTTTTCCATGGGATCGAGTCAATTCCGTCGGAGGCTCATCCTTCGACTTCGGCCATGGCGTCTCCGTCGCCATCCAGTTCGGCGCGGATGCGGTCGAGAATCTCCGCTTTAAGGCGTTCGTATCCGCCGGGATCGCGGGCCTCGTTTTCCGGATCGCGCGCACTGGCGAGCGGCCATTTGCCGATCACCTTGAGGTCGCGATTCACCACCATCAGCCCGAGGTCGTGGGAGAACCGCCCGTTGGCCTGGATATCCAGCGGGTCGGTGCGCTCGCGGATCGCCATGAAATTCAGCTCGTCCTCCAGATATTCATGGGTCGCCTCCATGTCGCCGGCATTGATGAACCACCAGTTGTGGGTCTCCGCGCCCAGGGCGGAGGCGTAGTCGCCGAGCTTCTCCACATCATCCTCGTCGGGGTCCACGGTGATGCAGACGACGTGGAAGTCCGGGTGATCGCGGAACTCGTCGTAGATGGCGCGCATTTCCGTGCCGTTGCGCACCGCGCAATGCGGGCACACCGCGAAAAACTGGCCGATCAGCCACACCTTGCCGCGCAGGTCGAACAAGGACACTTCCTCGCCCTCCTGATTGACGCCCTCCAGGTCGTTCGAGATCTCGAACCACTCCATTTCCGTGACCTTGCCGGTTTCCACCACGATCGGCGGATCGTAGGATTCGGTGAGTCCGGGCCGGAGGATCCAGGCGATCGTCAGGATCAACGCCGAGAGCAGGGCGATGCCGGTGTAGAACAGGGTGATGGTGAGCTTGCGGGACATGGTCTGTGGTGTCGGGTTACGGTTGGTTCTCGGTTTCATCAAGGAGCCGGTGGATGGTGCGCTCCAGCAGCGCCTCCAGCTCCTCGACGTTGCTGCGTTCGGTGCCGGTCTTGATGCCTTGGGCATCCCAGCCGGCGGCCTCGTCGAAATCGAATGCCACCAGATAAGGTGGCCCGATTTGGTTTTTCTGCGGCACCACCGCATGGCGGATGTGGCGGTCGCGGTCGATCAGCGTGAGCGTCGTGTCGAAAACCCACTCCCCGTCGTCGTCCACGTGCGGATGGATCCCGGCCTTGAGCTGGTTCTTGATGAACGGATGCAGATCGACGGCATCGTTCGTGCCGAGCCACCACTGCGGCAGTTCGATCCCGCGTTCGGACGCCATGGTCGCGAGGGTTTCCTCCAGATCCTCGCGGGGAATCGGGTCGAGCACCAGCGTCACCAATACGAAATCCTCCTCGTCGGCGAAGGTTTCCGACAGCCGGTGCATGACCTCCGCGGAGATCGCGCCGGTCTCCGGCTGGGCCATGCAAACCACTTCCACCACCCACACCTTGCCGTTGAGGTCCCACAGGTCCACCACCTGCCCGTCCTGCCGCATGATCCGCAGGTCGCGCTCCTTGGTGATGCGGTAGAAATACCGCGGCCGGTCGTCGTCCGCGCTCCGCACCGTCCAGCGTTCGTATGCCTTGAGGATCACGATGCCGCCCACCACCATGATGGCGACGAGGATGAACGCCGTGAGCCGCAGTTTCCGGGGGTCCGGAACCACGGGTTCGAAATCCTGCGGCAGGTGTTTCATGCGGGCCGCGCAACGTAGCCCGCGCCGTCGCCTTGGCAAGCGCAGCCGGAAAAAATCGGTCCGCCCGCGGGCGCGGGCGTCACCCGGTCGCCCAGATCTGCCGGATTTCCGTGATCTCGTCCGGCTTGAGCGGAGCGGAAACCACGATTCCCAGGCACAGGTTGCCCGCATCCAACCGGATCGGCACAAGTTCCAGCACCGCGTTCGAACGCACCCTCAGCCGGACCGGATGGGCCGCGCCGGCGCGTGCGTAATCCCGCGCAATGGGGTGCAGGCCCTCGTGCCCGCCTGCCGCACAAGCCATCTTCCCGTTCGCGTCGCAAAGGAAAAAAGCCGCTCCATCGAAGCGCCCGCGCAGCCGGTCCCAACGGCGCGCGACCTCCGGATCATCCGGCGGGGCCGCCGCGGCGGTGGAATCCGCCTGCTCGTCAACAACTGGGGACGCCTTTTCATCCTCCCGCTTCCCGGCGTCTTTCCCATCCGCCCGCACCGCATCATCCTGCGCCTCCGCGGGGGTTCCGGAAAACCCGACAAACGAATCATCGAACCCGGCCTCCTCGGGAATCACCACCGGTTCGCGCGCCGGAAGCATCAGGCGTTCGGCCATCCGGCGCGTCTCGCCCGGGTCTATCCATGGGTTGATCGGGTCCATCTTGTCCATCAGGGTTTGGTTTAACGAAATTCTCCTTCGTCGCCCAGCAGTTTGCGGTCGATTTCCTCCCGCAGTGAGTCGAATACCTCGATCGCCTCCGCGCCCTCCTCCATCACGCCCACCGGCAGACCGCGGGCGCTCGCTTTCACGAATACCCCGTCGCGCGGCACCTGCGTGTGGAAGACCATGTCCCCAGGCAGGATTCCGCGCAGCGAGTCGGCCGCGCCGCGGCTTTCCTCGAGATCCTCCTGCACCATCGTGAGGCACACGCCGAGGACGTTCAGGCGCGGGTTCATCACGCGCAGGCGGTTCAGCCCGTCGAGCAACTTGGGCACCGAGCGGATACCGAGCGGTTCGGCCTGCTGGGGCACGATCACCGCGTCGCTCGACGTCACCACGTCGCTCGTCACGCCGAACAGGCCGGCCGCGGTGTCGAGCAGGCAGAGGTCATACCCGCGGCCCGACACCGCGCGCAGGAAACCGCGTATCCTGGCCAGGTGCGCGCCCATGCCGCCGCCGGGTTCATATTCGGTGGTTTGCCCGCAGGCCACCAGCGAGAACGTTTCCAGTCGCGTCGGCACGATCAAGCGGTCAAGCGGGATCGCGGGATCCTCGATGTAGTCGTAAAACCCGTTCAAAAGCCTGGACTGGCGCGTGAGGGAGAGTCCCACCGACCCCTGCGGATCCGTATCGACCAACAGCGTGCGGACTCCCGCACGGGCGTAGGCGTGGGCGAGATTGATCGAGAGGGTCGTCTTGCCGACCCCTCCCTTCTGGCTGGAAACAGAGATACTGGTCACTCGTGCGGCGGATTCTTGGTTGAGCGTAACTTCCGCTTGCCATGGCGAAAGTCTTTTCTTCATGTTCGCGTCACAAGCGGTATGATCGGTGCAACACAGACCCTCCCGCATTCATCAACAGACCCATGAATCATTTCTCACCCGGTCGTTCCGCCGCCATTCTCGCCGCAGTCTTCGTTCTTGCCGCTTGCCGGAGCGAAGTCGTCGAATCCACAACCGACAACCTGATCGAAACTCCGTCCGAACTCGAAAAGAACAACCTGCTCCAACTGCCGGGCGCGGTTTACCGCCACGCCGCGGATTCCCCGATCCACTGGCAGCCGTGGACGCGTGATATCCCCGACCTCGCGGACCGCTCCGATCGCATGATCTTCGCTTTCGTCACCTCCGTGCAGGCCCCGGGATTCGCCGAATCCCTGGAAACGCTCTCATCGAACCGGCGCATCGTCGAGGCCATCAACCAGAACTATGTGCCCGTGCTGATCGACGCCGACGCCGCCCGCGAGATCGGCATCCTCACCGCGGATCTCGCCGCCGAGATCAGCCAGCCGCTCAACCTTCCGTTCCTGCTCTGGATGTCCCCCGCCGGACACCCGGTCGCATGGATCCCATCGCGCTGGATCGACGCCGAAACCGCCCGTGAACGATTCTTTCAGTCCAACATCCTGGTCAGCAATATCTGGAAGGAATCCCCCGAATACGTTGTCCGCAACAGCGCGATGGACAACGAGGCGCGGGCCGCGCGCATGGACCGTCGCAGGATGCGCATCATGGGGAGCGAAACCCCCGATGTGGACACGGTGCGGTCGATCCGCCAGCTCATCTCGCTCTACGACCCGCTCTCGCGCAATTACGACGAAATCGGCGGCCTGTTCCCCTCCGGCGCGCTCGATCTGATCGCCTCCGCCGCGATGCAGGCGGACCTGCCGCCGGATGTCCGCAGGCGCGCCGGCGAAACCACCCGGGATTACCTCAAGGACCTGCTCGGCAGCCCGATGTTCGACCCGCTCGACGGCGGGCTATTCTCCGCGCGCCGCAGCGGCTCATGGACGCTTCCATCATTCCACCGCAACTCGATCACCCAGTCGCGCGCCGCACTCGCCCTGTTCCGGGCGTATCATGCCACCGGCGAACCCCACGCGCTCGAAAGCGCGCTCGGACTCATCCGTTTCACCGAGAATCAATACCGCACCAGCGGCGGGCTGTTTGCCGTCGGATACGAGGCCGGCTCGTCGCAGGAGGATTGGAAATGGACCGTCGAGGAGGTCGCCGAAATCCTCGGCGAAGAAGAAGGCCGGTGGTGGGCGGATCTCACCGGAATGCGCGGACTCGGCAACATCCCGTTTGAAGTCGATCCCGAGCGCAGGTATTTCCGCCAAAACACGATCTCGCTGCCGGACACGCTGCACGCGCTCGCCGAAAAAAGCGGAACCCCGCCGGACCGTTTCGAGGCCCGCTTCGAAGACGCCCGGCAGAAAATCCTCGCCGCCCGCGATCTGCGCGTCGGCGAATCACCACGCGACAAAACGCCGCACGCAAGCGCCTCGTTCCGCATGGTCTCCGCCTATGCCGCCGCTTTCACCGCCACCGGCGACGACCAATGGCGCGACAAGTCCGTGGAACTCCTCGAACGCTCCCGCGAAGCGTTCTCCGACGGGGCCAGGCTCCGTACGTTCCAGGACGGCGACAGTCCGCCGGAGATCACGGACGCGCGCGCGTTCACTTACGCGCTCGCCATCCACGCCCTGCTCGATGTCGTGGACATCACCGGAAACACCGACTGGCTCATCTGGTGCGACGACCTCGCCACCGTGATGACCGAGAATTTCACCGAGGATGACCTGCTCCACGAAGTTTCGGCGGACGCCCGCGTGATCGACCTGCCTGTGACGGATTTCACAATGCTATTCGAGGAAAGCTCGCTCGGTCTGATCAATTTCGCCGAATGCCGGCTCGCCGCGCTTGGCCGCCCGCTGATGATGGACCTGCGCGAACTGGCCGGCAAGCTGCCCATCAGCGCCGTGGATTACCCCGTGCAACACACCGACATCACCCAGTCGTTCCTCTCGCGGCTATTCCCTGTCACGATTGTCCATGGCCCGGAAACCCCACGCGAACTGCTGGACTCCATCGAAAGGCTGCCGCTCCGCATGTTCCACCGCCGCCCGGCCAGGGGCGACGAGGCCCCACCTGCCGGTGCATGCCTCGTCATCCGCGGAGCGGACGAACCGGTGGTCGTGACCAATCCGCGTGAACTTGAAAATGCGGCCTTGCCCGGCTCCGTCGGACCATAAATAATTCCAAATAAAATCAAATCCGCCATGAAATCAGGAATTCTCCGAAAATCCGCCGCATGGTGCGCCGCGGCGTTCCTCGCCATCCAGCCCGCCCACGCATCGGACACATTCCACCTCAAGGATGGCAGCATTCTTGAAGGCCGCATCCTGGAAGACCGCGGGGAATCCTACCTCCTTGAAATCCAGGTCACCCCCAGCATCAAGGATGAGCGTCTCGTCGCCAAGGAGGACATCGACCGGATCGAGCGCGAGGAACCCGATGCCGCGGCGTTCGCCGCCATCCGGGAGCTTGATCCCATTCCCGATCTCCTCGGTGAAGGCGAATACGAAACCCGCATCACGGCCATCCGCGAATTCATCGCAGAACACCCGGACAGCGGATACGCCACCGAGGCCCGCGAAATTCTCGACTCCCATCTCGCCGAGGCGGAAGTCATCGCAGCAGGAGGCATCAAGATCGGAGGTGAACTCCTCGCCCCGGAAGACCGGCTGGCAAACGCCTACTACATCGACTCCCGCATTGCCGAAACCGCGATCCGCCGGCTTATTCACGAGTCATCCATGCTTTCCGCATTGCGCCGATTCCGCGAGTTCGAAGAGGACTTCACGGACTCGGAGGCCTGGCACTCGCTGCTGCCGCTGATGCGTCAGGTGACCACAAGCCACCGCAACACGGCCCGGCGCATGCTCGACGAATACGATGATCTCATCGCCGCGCAGGAATCGGGTCTCAGCCGCATGAGTCGCGAGGAGCGCCGCAGTGCGACAAATGCCATCGCCGATCGCCAGCAAGCCCTGGAGAATCGCCACGAAGAGGAACGAGGCAGACAAGGTTATTGGTTGAGCATCAATCCATACTACAAGCCCGCCCTTGAGGAAACCGTCCGCTTCGCCGATCAGGAAATCAACCGTCTCGAATCCGCCGCCGCCCGGCCTCCGCGGGAACCGTCGCCCTCCGAAATCTGGCGGGACGCCATCGAAACCATCGAAAGAGGCGATTCCGCCGCCACCAACGCAGCGATCTCCGCCGCACGCGCCGCCCGCATGTCCGACGAACACATCCAGCTGCTCGAGAATCTCGCGGCCGAGAGCCAAAACGCCGACAAAGCGCAAGACGGCAACGACGGGTAATCCCGCACAACATTCATGTCCAGCAACCGCACCTCATCACATCATCGCAAAACCGCCGAAACCGACATCACCCTCGAACTGCTCGATCTCGACGGCTGGGGCGTCTCCGAAATCCAGACCGGAGTCCCCTTTTTTGACCACATGCTGACGCTCTTCTCGAAACACGGCTGCCTTGATCTCAAGCTCAAGGCGCGCGGCGACACCGGCGTTGACGCCCACCACACCATCGAGGACACCGGCATCGTCATCGGCGAGGCCATCCGCGAGGCGCTCGGCGACAAATCCGGCATCCACCGCTACGGCTGCTGCCACCTGCCAATGGACGAGACGCTCGTCCGCGTCGTTGTTGATCTCAGCAACCGCCCGCACCTCGAATTCCGCGCCCCGGCCGGCACCCCCTCGGCCCCCAACATGCCATTCTCCCTGGTTGAGGAATTCTGCCGCGCCCTGGCCTCCAACCTGCGCGCCAACATCCACGTCGAGGTCCTCTACGGGCGCGACGGCCACCACATCGCCGAGGCCGTGTTCAAGGGCCTCGCGCGCGCGCTCCGCGAGGCTTGCGAATCCGATCCCCGTGTGAAAGGAGTGCCCAGCACGAAAGACGCGCTCTGAACCAGATGACCAAAACCGCCCTCATCGACTACGGCGCCGGCAACCTGTCCAGCGTCGCCAACGCCCTCAAGGCGCTCGGTGCCGACCCGGAGGTGATCTCCTCTCCGGGCGGCCTCGAAGGAGCCTCACGGGTCATCCTCCCCGGCGTCGGTTCTTTCGGCGATTGCATGGCGGAGCTTGGCGCGCGGGGTCTCACCGGCCCGCTGCGCCGCTGGCTCGCCGAGGGCCGCCCCTACCTCGGCATCTGTCTCGGCTACCAGATCCTCTTCGAATCCAGCGAGGAATCCCCCGGCATCAAGGGCCTGCGCGCCCTACCGGGGAAAGTGGTCCGTTTCAAGGACACCACCCCCGGCGTCAAAATCCCTCATATGGGATGGAACGCCGCCGTCCCTTCCCGGCCCGGCGGGGGGTGCTGGGCCGGCCTGGGAGATGAGCCGTATTTCTACTTCGTCCACTCCTACTTTCCGGTGCCGGAGGATCCGGCCGTCACCGCCGCCACCACCGTCCATGGCGGCCGGACCTTTGCCGCCGCCGTCGAAGGCACCAACCTGCTCGCCTGCCAGTTCCACCCGGAAAAAAGCCAGGACGCCGGCCTTCGCCTGATCCGCAACTTCCTCGCCGCCCATCCGGCATGAATACCCGCCCGCGAACACGGGGCCGCTTCAGAATCCGCAAATGCTCCGGATGGTGCCTTTCCCGTCCCCGGCGAAACCATGATCGCCTTTCCCACCCCATCCGCGGAACAGACCCGGGAGCCCGGACGGCCGGGTGGAACCGGATCATGAAAAAATGAGAAATTGGCATGGTTTTTGCGTCACATCGATCGGTGGATGGGAAATCAAAGCACTTATTGTCCTCATGTGAGGCTCAACCACATGCAGGCCGTCATGTTTGTCCTTTGATACAAAACGGATAAGCTCAAACCGGTGATTTCGATTTAACTGGCCAATACCGCGTCATCCGGGTTTGCATCTACATAAAATGAATCATGGCGTGATCACCGATGAATTGGTTTCGAGCCGCGAAAAGGCTGGTGACCCATCGGAATCCACCGATCTTTCCAACCGCACGATGGCGAAACAATTCGCGACAGCCGGCGGCATCTTTGTCGTCTCGCTGATATCCTGCGAGATCGGGCTTTCATACCTCAACCACGAATACTGGACCATCGTGCCGATCTGGCCGCCCGTGGGAGTCGCCCTGGCCGCATTCATGTTGTTCGGCAACCGGGCCTGGCCGCCGCTTCTGCTCGGGCATTCGTGGATGCTCGTCAGGCTGGACTCTTCGGCGCACATGTTGTTGTGGAGCATTCCCCTGCTTTTCACCGCCGAGGCCTGGATCGCCAGCCTGATTGCGAAACGCATTATCAGAAAATCACGGACCGGGAATCCCTTGCCCTACCATATCCTCTGGCAGTTCGTGGCACCCCTGATCCCGGCGGTGCCTGTGGCAGCCATCACCGCCTTCTTCGTTCATCGCTCGTGGTATCCGGACAAGGTGATCCTCGACATCCATTTCGGAGACCACTCGTTCCTGCTGATCCTGCTGCTGGTTTTTCTCGCGCACATGCTCGCCATGGCGGTGTTCGCACCCTTCTTGGCTTGTATGTACCGCGGCGAATACCGCCTGCTTGTCGACATGAAGAAACCGGGCCGGCCCATGGCAGTCGTTCTTGCCGCCACGGGCCTGCTGCTGATGGTATTGGGGTTCAGCGGCAGGCTGGCTTCCCTCATCACGCCGCAGGCCGTGTCGATGCTTCCGCTACCGTTCTTGTTCGTGGGCGCCATCTGGCTCAATCACACACAGGCGCGGGCCATGGCGCTCGTGGTCTGTGTGATCGCCATTTCCCTGACCTCCAGGGGACTCGCGCCGTTCTATGATATGCCCGGCATCACCGCCGCACACGTCGAGCTCGGGTTCTACCTCCTGATCATAGCCGCAGGCCTCAACACCATGTCGTGGGCAACCTCGACTTACCGCAGGCAGTTGAGCCACCTCAGCCTGATCATGGACCGGGAGGGCATGCGGCCATGGTATTGGAACGACCATTCCGGAATCGTGTTCGAACACATCGGGGAAAAAACCAATCCGGGTGCAAGACGTTCGGAAACGGCCGTGATTCCAGAGCTTTTCCCGCCACACGCCATGTCGGAATGCGCCAATCATTGGCACAGGACCCATCAGGAGGAAACTCCGTCGGGACAAAGGCACTGGGAGAACATCGGCCACGTCACCCAGCGCCTGCCGAAAGGCGAAGCCATCGCCATGGTCGGCCTCATCAAGGATGTCACCTCGGTTGAGACCGCCCACCGCACGCGGCTCGAGCTCGAACGCCAGAAGGCGATCATGCACGGGCTTCAGGCCTGATCTTTATACACAACTTTGACCTGAATATTGATGTCAAAAATGTCTGTCTTCTCCGGGTAATCGTGCCGGTTGCCCCAATCGATGGAAAACGGCTGGCCGGCGACGGCGCGGCGCGCGCCAAGGACGACGCATCGGTGTGATCGGGAGCGGCTGGTCAAATTGCGGCATTTGCCGGTCCGCTTTTTCTCACGGCTTGCAAGCCGGATTCATCGACCCCGGCGGTGCCTTTCATCGTCCGAAGTAGTTGGTGGATTGGATCGTGCGTTGTCGCTCTTCCCGTTCCTGCGGCACGTGGCCCTTGAACCAGGCTTTGGCGCGGTAGCGCATCTGGGTGGGGCCGTCGGGCAAGGCTTCGGGGTAGCCGCTGCGGAGCAGGGCTTCGGCGCTGAAGAATGCCTGGCCGAGCGGCACCGCGGGCGGAGCGGTATCGGCCGGTTCGTGGCAGCCGATGCAACTGACGCGTTCGGCCGGACGCACGTTCATCCAGACGAGCTGGTTGCCGACAACGTTGTGATCGCCATCGAGAACCTGGAGGTGGAGGAGGCGGTCCGCGGGGACTTCGGCGGCGAATGATCCGTCTGCGGCGAGCGGCAGGGTGGCGAGATCGCGGCCGAACGTGCCACCATGGTTTTTCCATGCTTCCTCACCGGGGGTGGTGTGGGTGGCGTGGCGGGTGACTTGCGGCATCCCTTCGATGATGCGGACGAGTTTGCCACGGCCGACGAGGTGCGGCTCGCGGGTGAGGTGGACGGACTGGGTGAGCAGGCTGCCGGTGAAGCCACCCTGGCGCGTGGCGGGCGACTCGGCCAGTATGGGCGGGACGGCGCGCGGGTGCAGCGGGCGGGCCTCGAAGTCGGCGGTTTCGGGGTCGTTGTAGATGAGGGTGAGCGCGCCGGTGTGGACGCAGAGTTGGTGGATGCCGAGGTCGACGGTGTCGGTGGGGAAATCGCCGGTGATGCGTTCGTGGTTTTTCTTTCCGGCGGCGACGAGCAGGGTGTCTGCATCGAGCACCCACGGGGTGGTGATGACCCATGGGTCGTTGCCGCCGTCGCGGAGGAATGACTGGCGGATGAAGCGCTCGCTGGAGGCGCCTTCGGTGATGACCGGGCCGGCGGGTGTGGTGAGGAGGTATTCGTGGTGGCCGAAGGGCTGGGGCTGGGTGAGGCGCAGTTGGCGGTGGCGCTGGCCGGAGCCGCCCCATCCGTGGTAGCCGCCGTGGATGCCGCGCCACAGGTCGCGGCGCTCGGGGCCGTAGAGTGTCTGGCGGCGGGTGCCGTCAGGCAGGCTGGCCATGAGGTTGAACTCGGTTTTCATCCGCGAGTAGAACAGCTCGAGGCGGGTGAAGACGATGCGGCCGTCGGGCGTGATGGCTGGCTCGGTATCGCGCCCGACGTTGAAGCCGATGAGCTGGATGTCACTGCCGTCGGGGTGCATGGTGGCGAGGCCGGTGCTGAGGTAGCCGTGGTATTCATCCCGATTGCCGAGACGGGTGGAGGAAAAGGCGATGCGGCCGCTTGGCATTTCGACGGGGTGGACGTCGTGGTGGCGGCCGTGGGTGACCTGGTGGTGGTTCCGCCCGTCGGCATCGATGCGGTGGATGTGCCACCACGGCCGGTCCTGCTCGCGGCGCGAGAACCAGATGGTTTTTCCATCGAAGGAAACGGAAACGTCGGCGACGAAGCCGTCGGTGAAGCGGGTGAGCGGGGTGGAGACGGGCGCTGCGCCGGATGTGTCTAACAGGTAGAGGTTGCGGCCGTGGCGATAGGTGGGGCCGCTGTCGGTGGTGAGGTATGCCTGCCGCCAGCTGTCCATCTGGAATGGGTTTTCCATGAGGTGCCCGCCCTTGATGAAGACGAAGCGGGTTGCCTCCGCGGGAATGTCTTGCGGGTGGACGACGGGCGGGGTGGCGACGGGCGCGGCGGACCTTGGCAGTGGCTCGATGTTTCTCCGCCAGAGTGCTTCGCGGGCGGTGGTGCGGATGCTGTGGTAGGGGTGTGCGAGTTCGGCCTGGCGGAGGATGTCGAGGGCTTCGGGGGTGCCGATTTCGTCGAGGGCGACGGCGGCGCGGTGGCGGATGCCGAGGGCGTTGCGTTCGTCGTTGAGGATGCTTCCGATCAGTGGCACGTGGGCGGCGGCGCGCATGCCGCCGAGTGCCATGATGAAGGCCTCGCGGAAGCGTGGGGTCGGGTCGTTGAATTCGTCCTGACCCTGGGCTTGGGCGAAGTAGGGGGCGTTGAATTCGCCGAAGTCGGCCTCGGGGCGGGAGGCGGCGAGTTTTTCGGCAATGGTGTCGGCGGCTTCGCGGGCGTCGATGAAGCGGAGGATGCGCGCGGCGTTGATGCGCACCCAGTGGTTCTCGTGATCGAGGAGATGGATGAGCTGGGGAATATGGATTGGCTCGCGACAGAGGGTGAGGAGGAGGTGCGAGGCGTAGGTCGCGTCGTCGATCGGCAGATCGCCGATGAATGACTCCCTGGCGAGGGGCTTGACGTAGGTGTCCGCGTATGCGTCGAGCGATTGCATGGCGAGACCGACGATGTGATGGCGGGTGCCGGCGCGGTCGAGCAGGTGGCGGATGATTTGTTGGTAGGGTTCCTCTTCGTAGGGCACGAGGCCGTCGGCATCGATGGGGATCTGTGCGGTGATGAGTGTCGAGTTCCGGCGGAGCAGGGCGAGGGTGTCGGGGTCGGAAAACGGGATTCGCGAGAGGGCCATGAGGATGGCGTATGGCGCGGCGAGGATGCGGTCGCGCGAATCGAATCCGGTGTGGTCGGACGGGTGGACGCCGGGCGGGTTGTGCACGGTGGGGCGGATGACGTCGCCATCGGCCGGGCGGGCGTGGCGGGGAAGGGCGCGGAGCAGGGCGGCGGCGGCCTGCTCGCCGCCGAAGTCGCCGAGGGCATCCGCGGCATAACGCGCCCATTGGGGGTGATCGAGGAAGGCGATGAGCAGCGGCAGAGCGGCGGGTTGGCCGGAACGACCGAGCGCCCGGAGGGCGGCCTGGACGCGCCACTTGGCGGGTTGGTCGGTTTCGTCTTCGATGTCCAGCCATGGTTCGGTGGCGCGGATGATGCGGGTGGTGGCGGATGCATCGGCCCCGAGCGCACCGGCGGCGCGGGCGGCCCGCTCGACTTCGTGATGGTCCCGGGAAGCGAGCATGGCGAGCAGGTCGGCGGGAAGGCTGGTGGCGGGCAGGGCGTCGATCCAGCGTTGCCATCGGGCGGCGTCGGTGGCGCGTTCCGCAGGCGTGGCGAGAGCGTCGAATGGAAACTCCATGCCGGTCAGGTTGGTGAGCGCCACCCACGCGCCCTGGCCGACCAGCCAATCCACGTCGCCCAGGGCGGTGGCGAGGTGTGGCAATGCGTCGCGCGAGCCGCAGACTCCGAGGGCGAGGGCGGCTTCGCGGCGGACGCGCGGGTTTTCATCGGCCAGCGAGCTGAGGAGCGCGGTTTCGGCGGGGGTATGGCGCAGGTAGCCGAGCGCTTCGGCGGCGCGGGCCCGGGTGGGCGGATCGGGCGATGCGAGCGCGTCGATGAACCCGCGGCCTTGCGCGGAGTATGGATCGGTGGCGCTCTCCGATGCATGCGATGGAACCGCCAGCGCGATGCAGATAAGGATGCCTTTGAGCAAGGCGGTGAATCCATCGGGTTTCATGGGAGATGCGGAGTCATGATGAATACGCGGCGATTGATGCGATTTGATCGGGATCTCGGGTCGGAAATGCGATGCGTCTGCGTGACGCGGCGATTCCATCGGGATGGGTTGCCTTTCCGTCACCATGATGATTACGCGCCCAATCATAACATTTGGTCGGAACGTTGCGGATTTCCGGCGGGAGCCGGCTTTTCCCGCGGATTCCGCATCATGACCGCGGGTGATCCGCCCGGCGTTCGAGCCGGTGCACGCGGAGCATCGATGGCTCCGGATGCGGCTGCGGCCGCGCCTGATCCTGATTCGGCCCGAGCGACTCCCACTGGAGGATGTAGCGCGCGTCCTCCTCACCGGGATCCCCGAGGTCGTGCGCACGCCGGATTCCGATGCCGGGGAAGTCGCTGTCCACGCGCGACAGCTCGCGCGGCATCGTCGGTGTCACGACGACCTCGTCTTCGACGGGTTTGAGGGATGAGGCGTCGATCTGAATCATGCCGCGGCCGTAATGCTTGTGGCGGTAGGAAATGCCGAGCACACCCGGCGCGACCTTTCGGAAGTCGCGGATCGCAATGCCGATGAACGGCATCGACCCGCGCCCGCTGAAATGCACGGGCATGCGCCAATCGGTCAGCACCCGGTGGTCCCATCCGTCCGTACCGGCCCGCGCGACGTGGATCTGCATGATCCCGTCGCCGTCCGCCCTGTGGTAGGCGATCTGCGGGCGGTTCTCGGAATCAAACAGAAGCCGGTGGCCGCCGTTGATGAGACCGCCGCCGCTCGGTGCGGCATCCACCACGAGTTCCCGGTGATCGAAACGGATCGGCAGCTCGACCCGCTCGCCGAATGCGGATTCCCAGTGGACCAGATCCGGACTGCGGGCGTAGGACAGGTGGTGGTTGGTGGCGCAGCACGGGGTGTGCCTCCACACCCAGTGGACGTGGAACATGCCGTCCGGCCCGCGCACGGGTCCGCGCGGGTAGGCGTTGCGCAGGCCCTCCCCGTCGAACAACGGCTCGTCGAGCAAGCGGGACCAGGTCCGGGTGGCCGGATCGTAGCGGTTGTAAATGTTGATTCCGTCGCCCGAGCCGCCATGACGATAGGAAAAAACCAGCCGTCCGTCCTGATCCTCGAAGAAACGCGGATAGGTCACCCGGTTTTCCAGCTCGCCCGTCATCGTGGCCGGCCTGAGCGTGGTGATGTCGCCGGGGGTTTCCGTGCGGAAATACACCAGCGGATCCGCATGCATGTTGCCGGAGACGTGGAGATGGCCGTCCGCATCAACGACCATGGTCACGGAGTTGTGCGAGTTCCAGCCGACCTCGGAGGGCAGCGGCTGGTGGATCCAGTCGCGCGTGTCGCGCTCGCGCGCGGACACCGTCATCCGGCGCTCCGCGTCGTAGTAGGCGGCGTATTGGTGGCTCCTGGTCGTCAACAACGAGAAACCGACGCGGAAATCCGAGACCACCTCGGCGATCTCGATCGATCCGGCGTGTTCATATTTCGCGGGCACGTCCGCCCCGGCAACCGGAGCGGCGAGCAATGTGATGGCAATGAGCAGGGGTTTCATAACGGACGTTGGCGGTGGCTTGGTTACGGCGGATCGCGCCGGATCTTTTCCGATTGGGTCTGTCGGGCAATCCCACCGGGCATGCCTTGATTGAAATACGGCCCGGCAAGCCGGCGTATGCACCCGGTCCGCGAATTACCGCTGCACTTTCCCTGATGAATGTGGCTTCACGATTGTGGCAATTATTCGGCATCCGCCTGATGCGATGAACCCGGCCGACCGATCACCGCTGGCATACGAGGAAGCCAACCACCGCCAATCCCAGAAAAATGAAATACGAACCCGAAAAAACCCCGCGCTACCGCAAACGCGGCATGGCAGTCCTCGCCGGCCTCGCACTCGCCTGCTCCGCCAAGGCACAGGAGCACCCGAACATCCTGCTGATCCTCACCGACGACCTCGGCTACGGCGATGTGGCAATCTACAACACGGAGTCGAAGGTGCCGACGCCGCGTATGGATCAATTGGCTCGGGAGGGGATGAAGTTCACCGACGCCCACAGCCCGGCAACCGTCTGCACGCCCACGCGCTACAGCGTGATGACCGGGCGCATGGCCCTCCGCACAGGCAGACACGTCGTCTTCACCGGAGCCGGAGGACCGAACCTCATTGAAGAGAACCGCCTCACGCTGCCGGGCATGCTCCGCGAGCAGGGCTACCGCACCGCGAAATTCGGCAAATGGCACATCGGCCTGTCGTTCCTCGATGCCGATGGCGAACCGATCCACGACGGCTCGCCGGAAGGCGTCGCGCGCATCGATTACTCCCGTGCGATTCCGGACGCACCGATCCACCGCGGATTCGACGAATTCTTCGGCACCGCCTGCTGCCCGACCACCGACTTCCTCTATGCCTTCATCGACGGCGACCGCATCCCGGTGCCCCCCGAAGGCATGCTCGACCGCAGCAAATATCCGGACAACCCCTACACCCAGGACTTCCGCGAAGGCGTGATCGCCCCGGATTTCGACATCGAGGAGATCGACATCATCTTCCTGAACAAGAGCCTGGAGTTTCTCGAAAACCACGCCGAGAACCACCCCGACAAACCGTTCTTCCTTTTCCACTCAACCCAGGCCGTGCATCTGCCGTCGATCCCCGCGAAGGACTGGCAGGGGGTCACCGGCCTCGGCCCGCATGCCGACTTCATCACCCAGCTCGACGACAATATCGGCTCGCTCGTGGACAAGCTCGAGGAACTCGGCATGGCGGAGAACACACTCGTCATCGTCACCAGCGACAACGGCCCGGAAATCGCCGCGATCGTCAACATGCGCGCGGACCACGGCCACGATGGCGCCCACCCGTGGCGCGGCATCAAGCGCGACCAATGGGAAGGCGGCCACCGCGTGCCCTTCATCGCCAGGTGGCCGGCGAAGATCGCGCCCGGCTCGGTGACCGACCAGATGCTGAGCCTCACCGACATCATGGCCACCGCCGCCGCGATGACCGGATACACGCTGCCGGACGACGCGGCGGAGGACAGCTTCGACATGCTGCCCGTGCTGTTGGGCGAGGACGGCGGGGAGCCGGTGCGGCCCCACAAACTCCAACAAACATGGAGCGCGAATTACTCGATCCGCGTGGACGACTGGAAATACATCGACCACCAGGGGTCCGGCGGCAACGACTACGAAAGACGCGAGGAACTGAGGCCCTTCATCATCCCGGACACCGCGCCCGAGGCCCCCGGCCAGCTCTACGACCTGGCCAGCGATCCGGGCGAAACGACCAACCTGTATTTCGAGCATCCCGAACGCGTCGGGGAAATGAGGAAGCTGCTCCACCAATTGATCACCGACGACCGCAGCGCGCCGTTGCGCGGAAAATGATGGGAAACCGCGTGCTTTCTCCTGCTCGCACGGAGGTGCCCCGGCACCACCCGGGCAGGGTGGGCTGACCTCGATCCCATACCCCGCCATCGAAGAGGAATTCGGCCTCAAACTCACCCCCAACGCCGGCCGCCACTTCCGCATCCGCCACCACATCCCCTGAACACATCCTAGTTTCGCTCTTGATCATCAGCGCCCTCCCGGCTTTCTCTCGCGCCACCCATGTCCGATCGCAAAACCCTTGAAGAGCGCCACCAGATGTCCGACCTCGACCGGCTGCGCCACTCGTGCGCCCACGTGCTGGCCACCGCCGTCTCCCGCCTCTGGCCCGACGTCCAGTTCGCCGCAGGCCCCCCGGTCGAAAACGGCTTCTACTACGACATGGACCTCGCCCACCGCATCTCGCCCGACGATTTCCCCAAAATCGAGGCCGAGATGAAAAAGGTGGTCAAGGAAAACGCCCGCTTCGAGCGCATCGTCGTCTCGCGCGACGAAGCGCTCGCACTCGCCAAATCCGGCCGCCTCGGGTTCATCGCCGAACGCCCGCTCGAAAGCACCTTCAAGATCGACCTCCTCAACGACATCCCGGAGGACGAGGAGATCTCGATCTATCAGAACGGCGACTTCCAGGACCTCTGCGCCGGCCCCCACGTCGGCCGCACCGGCAACTGCAAGGCGTTCAAGCTCATGAGCGTCGCCAGCGCCTTCTACAAGGGCGACAAGAACAACCAATCCCTCCAGCGCCTCTACGGCACCTGTTTCAAAAACTCCACC
>SLAV01000156.1 GCA_007126655.1 Haloferula sp.
CATTCGAGGTGCAGTTGCACGTCGCCGAAGTGTTCCTTGGTCCGGATGTTTCCGGTGCGCGGCACGATGACGAACTCGCCGTCCTCCAGCTTCCACTGCATCGGCGCCTCGCCGTCCTGCCGCACGGACTCCCAGTTTTCCAGCGACTCCTCGGTCCCGTCGAACAGGATGACCGCGTCGGACGGCGGGCGGCCCGGCTCATCCTGCGTGCTCGCCGTGCCGGGTTCCACGCGCGGCGGCTGCGGCCGGTTGCGGTCGTGCACCGCCCACGGATGCGTCTCGTCGGGCGCGTCCCCCTGGAAGACCGGCCCGGGAAATTTCGGCACCAGCGGCCCGGCGCCTTCGTCGCCCGGCAGGGGCAGGGCGGAGGTGGAAAAGACGAGGATGCCGGCGGTCAGGAAATGTTTTGTGCGCGCATTCATGGGGGAATTGCTACACCCTCACCCCGCGCCGGGGCAACGCCGAATTCCGGCAGCGCAACGATCCGCGCGGGTCTTCCCGAGGTTTCGTTTGCGATGGCGTTCGCTCCGCATAACCTCTTGCCACCCCATGAATCAGAACTCCTACGAAACCACCCGCATCGTCGGCGAATACCTGCTTTTCCATTACGGAGAGCCGGAGGAGATCCTGCCTCCATCCCGTTCCTGGCCGCCCGGCATGGAGCAGGCGCTCAATTTCCCGGCGCGGACCGCGGCGAGGTTCTCCGGGGAACGGGCGGCGCGCGGACTCGACGTCGGCTGCGCCGTCGGGCGGTCCACATTCGAGATGGCCCGCCAGTGCGACCACGTGCTCGGCGTGGATTTTTCCAAGGCATTCATCGAGGCCGCCGAGACGCTCCGGCAGGGCGGGGAAATCCCCTACGACCGCCTCGAGGAGGCCGCGCTCACCACCCCGCTCGTCGCGCGCCCGCCGGAAAACATCCCCATGGAGGCCGTCGCGTTCGCCGAGGGCGACGCCATGGACCTGCCGCCCGAACTCGGACAATTCGACCGCGTCCACGCCGCCAACCTCATCTGCCGCCTGCCCGAGCCGCTGCGGTTCCTCCGCCGCCTGCCCGACCTCCTCAAACCCGGCGGCGAACTCGTCCTCGCCACCCCGTGCACATGGCTCGCGGAATTCACCCCGCCGGACCACTGGCCGCCGCACGACACGTTCGGCTGGCTCGAAAGCGAACTCTCGCCCGATTTCGACCTCCGCGTCCGCGACGACGAGCCGTTCCTCATCCGCGAGACCGCGCGCAAATTCCAGTGGACCACCGCCATGCTCACCGTCTGGCGGCGGCGCTGAGAAAACCAGGCCCACCCCTGAAAGGCTCGACGCCCGCCGGGCGGAACGGTTCAATCCGCAACCGCACAGAGCCATGGCAGACATCGAACACCTCCTCAGCAACAACCGCGAATGGGCCGGCTCGGTCACCCGCGCGGACCCCGGCTTCTTCCAGCAGCTCTCCAGCCAGCAGGCCCCCGAATACTTCTGGATCGGCTGCTCGGACAGCCGCGTGCCCGCCAACCAGATCACCGGCCTCGCGCCCGGCGAGGTCTTCGTCCACCGCAACGTTGCCAACGTCGTCGCCGAGACGGATTTCAACGTGCTGGCCGTCATGCAATATGCCGTGGACGTGCTGAAGGTGAAGCACATCATCGTCTGCGGCCACTACGGATGCGGCGGCGTGGCGGCAGCCATGCGGTGCGAGCGCCACGGCATCATCGACAACTGGCTGGCCGGCATTCGCGGCATCCGCCGGGCCTTCCGCGAAGAACTCGACACCCTCGATCCCGAAGCCGCCATCGACCGCCTTTGCGAACTCAACGTCCTCGCCCAGGCCCGCCACGTCGCCCGCACCAGCATCCTGGAGGATGCCTGGGAGCGCGGCCAGGACGTCTCCGTCCACTCGTGGATCTACCGGCTCGATTGCGGCCTCATCACCCCGCTCGGCCCCTCCATCACGCAACCGCTCGGCACCGCCTCCGGCCCGTTCTCCACCGAATTCCGCGAAATCGCAAAATCTGGCTGATCCGCGGATTCGGCGGATTCGGATTGCCTTGCCGATCAAACCGGCAAGGATGCCTGATATCGTTGCGCCGCTGAAATTACCTCCCCACAGCTCCCCGCATGGTCAGACCCATCACTCCGAACTTTCGCCGATTCGTCTCCCCTGGCGATCCCGGGAACGTCGTCGTGCCATCCGTGAGCCGACGCCGCAAGCCGCGCAGGGAGCCTCCTGAAGGTGCCAAGCCGCTCAATGTTTCCAACGAAAAGCCCGAGGGCGACTGGATGGCCAGGCGCACGCTCCACCATTACCCGCGTGAGGCGCTCGGCCGCCGCTTCGGCATCGGCGCCTTCATGGTGATGTGTGCGCTCGTGCTCACGTTGGTGGGCAATTCTTTTCTATTCGAATCCGACTTGATTTCGGACTGGCTTCCCGCACTCACGGTCCTGTCGCTGCTCGTTACCAACGTCATGGGCATTTTCTCCCAAGTGCTCACCGGCGGCCGCAGTTGGCACGGTGCCGTCGCCCTCGCCGCCGTCTGGATCTGCGCCCTCTTCGTCATGATCCTCGCCGGGAGATGATGTCGAAAAACGCCTCCATTCACGCACGTTTTTTGATCCGGATGCCGCGCGGCACCTCCGCCCGCACCATGCCTCAGTTGCATTGCAATTCGGCCCGTATCATCGGCGCGAGCACCTGGCGCGGATCATTTTCCGTTCACATGAAATCTATGTATGCGGGCCGAATCGACCGGATACGCGGCGGCGCTCATGATTTTCTGCGCCTTCCGCGCCTGGCGACAGGGTGGGTGGCGTGAGATCCGCCGTTGCGAATGCAATCAGGTCGTAGTTGGCGGGTGGCAACCGGGTTGAATGTCGGGCGGCTTGGTTTTCCAAATTTCACCAGTCCCGGCACGGCGCTGTAAATCATTTCGCTGAACGAAAATTCTTGCCAAGGCTGTCGTGTTGATTAGGGCTGGACGTTTACGTCTTGCCCCTGCGGCAAAAACCAATTCCCAGCAGCCATGTTCAACAACCACCTTGCCAGCCGACACATGTTCCCGATTCCAAATGCACTCGACCTCACGAGAACGTACCGCCTCCGCCCTCACCGGGGGACTCGCATGGCGCGCCGGGCCGGTTCGCTTATCCTGTTGGGGGGCGCGGCCCTGCTGGCGGTTTCCCCGGTTTCCGCCCAGGTATTGCCCGTTGATGGGGAACGGGAAGACCGGATCGAGCCGGTGGAATTGCCGCCGAGATTGTATTCCGAGGAGGAAAAGAACGCCCTGATGCGGGATTTGAACATGGCCGATCCACCGGAGCAGGCCGGCACGATCCTGCTCGGTTTCGCAGCCAGATTGGGTATCGATCCAAACGAACGACCGCCTGCGCCACGGGACGTGCATGAGATGGTGATCGGAGGTGAGCGCTTTGTGCCCGATCCGGGAGTGGATGATGATCTGCGTCAGAGAATCAGGGATCTCGGACCCGAGGACCGGGTGATGTTCTATCTGCAGTTGAAACAGCCGGCCTCGTTTCAGGACTACGCCGATTTGGCCGGGTGGGGGGTCCAGGGTCTGTTCAAGGATGAGTGGGTTGGCCACACGGCCTACCAGGTCTCGATGCCGGCTGGGAACTTCAGGCAACTGGAGGAGTCGCCTCTGGTGCGGTGGCTGGGCGATTTCTCCCCGGAGGATCGGTTGATCTCGAAGTTCGAGGAGAAGGAGATCGCGCTGGTCTCTCCGGTTGACGGCGACCGCGCAGAGTTTCGCCAAGCCATTCGGGATGCGGGACTGGAACTCATCCGTTACAACGAGACCCTGGGGCAATACCTGGTGGAACTCGATCCGAGGGAAATCGACATCCTTACGGGGGAATGGTGGGTGCGTTCCATTGCCTTCATGCCTCCCACGGAGTTGGAGGGAGTGTTGCCGGAAGATGAGTTGACGCGGAAGTTTTTGCCGCAGGACAGCCGCCTGATGTCGAGCGCCGAGCGGGCGTGGTTGTTTCGCAGCGGGTCCGGGGTGGTCCTCGGCATGCGCGAAGGGTCCACGCCGGAGGGAAATCATCCCGATTTGCCGCCCGATGCCTTCGCGCCCGGCAGCGGCACCGCCGGAGGCGCGCACGCCACTCATGTGGCCGGGATCATGGCGGCCCGCCATTCCGGGGACACGGACATCTCCGGAGAATACGGTGCCCGGGGGATGGCGCCGGGGGCGGAAATTTTCGCCAGATCAAATAACTACTCCAGCACGTTTGACGATTTCGCCGATGAGGGGGTGCGGGTTTCCAATCATTCCTATCATCTCGGCGATACCCCGTCCCTTTACGGGTATGACAGCCATGTGGAAAATTTCGACCGTTTCGCGCGCCTCGAGAGCCACATCGTCGTGAAATCAACCGGCAATCAAGGAGCGGGCGGCATCACCCGCCCGGGCGCGGGCAAGAACGTGCTCGCCGTCGCCTCGTTGCGTTACCTCACCGACGATGACCGCTTCAACCGGGAGATTGGCGGTCGCGCTGCATACAGCAGCCAAGGACCGGCGCTCGGCAGGCTGAAACCGGATCTGGCCGCTCCCGGCGGGCAAGGCGGGGGATACAATCATCCCGATCCAGATCCCGAATGGGGCGATCCGCCGATCGGTTATCACAAATACGGCGTGGTATCCTTGAATCCGGACGGTTACAATCATGAGGCCAACTGGCCGGAGGACGACCGTTATCGCCGTAGTTCCGGCACCAGCATGGCTGCCCCGCACGTCACCGGCACTGTCGGATTGATGCTGGAGCAGTGGCCCGACGCCCACGCGACGCATCTCAAGTCGCGCTTGATCGGGACCACCATACCGATCCGGGCCGGGGGAGAAAATTCGGCCGCAGGCTATGCCAACACTGATGTCGGTTACGGGCTGGTCAATGCCTACAATGCCTCCGGCATCGAGATGATGAATGAATCGGAAACGCTGGCATGGCAGTCCGGATTATTGAACTGGCGGCATACGCAAATGGAGGCGGATTTTGAAGTTCCCGACGGCACCGACCGGTTGGTCGCGGTGATGGCCTATGACGACCGGCCCGGCGGCGATGGCGGCCTGATCCACCGGCTTGACTTCAGCCTGTCCGGAGGCGGAGAGGTCCACCGGCACGAACTTCCATCCGGAGTCACCGAACGTTCTTCCCTGGAGAAAATCGTGATTGAGGAACCGGAGAACGGAGACTGGACCGCTGCGGTTGATTTCGAGAATCCAAGTTTGTTCAGACTCCAGAGGGTCAGCATCTATGTGTTCGCGTTGTATAAAACCCCCGATTTGGAAATCAAATCCGTGAAGCATCCGCAAAACGTCTTTCCAGGATCGGAGTTCACGGTGTCCATGACGGTGAAGAACACCGGCGGCTGGATTGCGGCCGGACTCACTGCATGGTTGGAAAGCCAGGACTTCGAGGGCGAAACCGGGTTCACAAAAAATCTTCCCAATCTCTTTTTTGAAGGTGATACCGCAACGGCCTCGTTTGAAGTGGAGGCTCCGAATCAGCCCGGAACACATCAACTGAGCTTCTTCGCGGATGGGGTGAACCTGGATATCTCAGCCGTATCCGAAGAGGTGGAAATCACTGTGCCCTACTTGCCGCCGGTGGCCAATGACGACCGCTTCCTGGTTGCTGACGTGTTCGACGGCCGGTCCATCACCCTGGACGTCTTGGGCAATGACGAAAACCCGCTGGGGCCGGCCGATGACTTGGAAATCATCGGTGTGGATTCACCGAATTGCGGCACCGTCGAAATTATCCAGACGGAATACGGAGAGATGATTGTTTACACCATTGATGCCGCCGATGGATGCCGCACCGTGCAGGCACCCGGTATCCTGACAGGGTTGGGAGCAAGTTATTTCCACGATTCCTTCACCTACACCGTTCGCAACGAGCATGGGGAAGACAGTGCCACCGCGGTGGTGACCGACCGACGCGATCCGCTTTCCCGGCTGATTGCCTCCGATCTGACGGTTCCGGTTAACGAACTCAGGGAGCTGATGTTGAACGTTGAGCGCGAGCGCGTTTTGATGGAGTGGCTGGACGACGAGGGCATTCTCGGCGGATTCTTCATCGATGAGAACGACCGTATCCAGAACATCGGACAACTCGCCGGAGGAGGCTCCACGGTGGTCAAAAGCCTCAACGACCATGGTGTGGCGGCGGGCTGGTCCCTCGGGGATTTCCGCAACATGCGGGGCTTTGCCTGGAGCGAATCCACCGGCATGCGGGAACTGGCCGGCAATCCCTCGCTGGCCTCGCGAGCCCTGGACATCAATAATGATGGGATTGCCGTTGGCCAGATCGCCGCCGGAGACCGCGGAGGTTCCTCCGCTGTGATCTGGGACGAAAAGGACGGGATAATCGATCTGGGTGAACCGTTGGAGGGCCAGAGCGTCGCCACAGGCGTGAACGACGCCGGTCTGGTGACCGGCCTGTTCCGGCTGCCGGAAAATCCGGTCGATGCCTTCGGCGCATGGTCTTTCGGGCGGTTGGAAATGGAGGAAACGCACCTGGTTTCCGAAGCCCTGCGCGGAAGCGCCGCCATGTTTGTCTATGATATCGAAAAAAGACAAATGAGGACTTTTACCCCGCCCGGGGAGCAGGCTCTGGTGCCGCTTGCAATCAATGATCAAGGCCAGGTCGTGGGAGCCGGCACCACCGACTCAAAGGGCCGGGGAGCCCATGCATTTTCATGGAGTGACGACACCGGTATGATCGACCTCGGCACCCTTGGTGGCGTTTACAGCGAGGCCCTTGCGCTGAACAACCACGGCGCGGTGGTCGGCCGCTCCGAGCTGGAGTCCGGGGAATTCGCCGCCTTTCTTTGGCACGAGGAACTTGGCATGATCGACCTGAACGAACTCCTCGACCCGGATTTATTCAGGGATCCGGAGCAATGGGCGGTCACCGCCGCCACTGCGGTCACCGACGACGGTTTGGTAACGGTGTGGGTCGAACGGCAGGGCCGCGACCCAAGACTGCTGTTGTTGGAAGTGCCGGCCATTCCGGATCCACAGGAGTGGTCGCCGGGTTCCGGTTTGTATGCCGCCGACATTGGTTCCCGCGAAATCACGCTTGGGTGGGCCCGCGAGATTCCGCCGCCGGGCGCGGTGGGATATCGGATCTATCAGGACGGGCTCATGGTGGCGGAGGCCGGCGCGAATGACCGCCAATTGACAATCGACAAGTTGCTGCCCGGCACCGCCTATGAGTTCCGCATCGAGGCCGTGGACGAGGCCGGCTACGGCACGTTCCACGAACATGCGTTGATGGTGAAGACCGAGCCGGAAGAATCGAGCAGCTACGAGCAACTCATCGCCAGCCTGCAAGCCGAATACGGCGATCGGTATCCGGATTTGTCTCCCGAGGACCTTGCCCCGGACGCCGATCTTTCCGGCGACGGCCTGCGGAACTTCGCCGTCTATTTCTTCGGCGGAAATCCATTTCTCCCGGGATCGGCGCATGCGGGCCTGCCACAAGCCTCTATGGACATCGAATCCGGAGGGATTGAGTTGGCCGCAGACGGGGACGAAACCGGGTTCCTGTTGACCTTCACCCGACGGAGCGAAGCGGACGACGCCGATTACCGGATCGAAATGACGACCGAAGGAATGGACGGCTGGAAGACCGCGGGTGACGCGGCCGTCAAGATCGGCGAACCCGTGCCAGCGGATGACGGACAGACCGAAGAGGTGACCTATCTGCTCACCGGTCCCACCGATGGCAACGCATTCGCCCGCGTGCGCGTGGAGCAAACCGATTAGCCTCAATCAACCGGGGCTTCGGGGAATGCCGACGCTCGCGGAAACCCGAGTGCCGCTGTCGAAGTCGCATCGCCTCCGGCTCGTTCCACTCCGAACCCGGCTAAACCTCAAAACGGCATATCCGCCAGTCCGGACGAAATCATGTGCCCGACAATCTCCGCGGATGGAGAACCGCGCTTGCGCAGCTCGCTTTCACGCTCCATGAGGGTGGACGAACCTCGCGCTGATCCATGAATGCTCCCGCCAAGATGCCGCACCGCTGGAACTACCCGGCGGAACTCCCGGTAGTGGAGCACCGCGAGGAAATCATCACCGCCATCCGCCAAAACCCCGTCATCGTCGTCGTCAGCGACACCGGCTCCGGCAAGACCACCCAGCTACCGAAAATGGTCGCCGAAGCCCTCGGCGAAACCTCCAAAGGCCGCATCGGCTGCACCCAACCGCGCCGCCTCGCCGCCGTCAGCGTCGCCCGCCGCGTTGCTGAAGAACTCAACGTCCCCCTCGGCCAATGGGTCGGATACCAGGTCCGCTTCGATGAAAAACTCAGCCAGGACACCCGCGTCAAATTCATGACCGACGGCATCCTCCTCGCCGAAACCCAGGGCGACCCCGCCCTCAACCAATACGACGCCCTCATCATCGACGAAGCGCACGAGCGCTCCCTCAACATCGACTTCCTGTTAGGCTGGCTCAAGCGCCTCACCGCCACCCGCCCCGACCTCAAGATCATCATCTCCTCCGCCACCCTCGACGCCGGAGCCTTCGCCACCTTCTTCGGCTCCGAAGAAAACCCCGCCCCCGTCATCGAGGCCCCCGGCCGCATGTTCCCCGTCGCCGAATTCCACCACCCGCCGCCCGACGACGAAGACCTCCCGCAATCCGTCGCCCGCGCCGTCGAATTCCTCACCGACATCGAACCGCGCGGAGACATCCTCGTCTTCCTCCCCGGCGAACGCGAAATCCGCGAATGCGCCGACGTCCTCGATGGCCGCCGCTGGCACGCCACCGAAATCCTCCCCCTCTTCGCCCGCCTCGGCCTCGGCGACCAACAGCGCGTCTTCAACCCCGGCCACAACCGCCGCATCATCCTGGCCACCAACGTCGCCGAAACCTCGCTCACCATCCCGCGCATCTCCTGCGTCATCGACAGCGGCCTCGCCCGCGTCTCCCGCTACAGCCCAGGCCGCGGCGTCCAGCGCCTCCACATCGAACCCGTCAGCCAGGCCGCCGCCCGCCAGCGCAAAGGCCGCTGCGGCCGCGTTCGCGACGGCATCTGCATCCGCCTCTACGACGAGGAAGACCTTACCGACCGCTCCGAATTCACCGACCCCGAAATCCGCCGCAGTTCCCTCGCCGGCGTCATCCTCCGGATGAAATCCCTCGGACTCCCCGAGATCACCGATTTCCCCTTCCTCGACGCCCCCGCCCCTAAAGCCGTCTCCGAAGGCTACCGCACACTTCGCGAAGTCGGCGCGCTCGACCGCGCCGGAAACCTCACCGAAGATGGGCGCCGCATCGCCCGACTCCCCGTCGATCCCCGCTTCGGGAAAATGTTGTTAGAGGCAAAGCGTGAACGCTGCCTCGCCGAAGTGCTCCCCATCATCGCCGCGCTTGAAACCAGCGACGTCCGCGAGCGCCCCGCCGAAAAAACCCGCGAAGCCGACGCCGCTCACGCCCGCTGGAAAGACGCCGAAAGCGACTTCCTCGGCATCCTCCGCCTCTGGCTCGACGTCCTCAAATTCCGCGAGGGCAAACGCTGGAAAAGCAACGCCCTCCGCAAATTCGCCACCAAGCACTTCCTCAACCACCGCCGCATCCTCGAATGGGCCAACGTCTGCGAAGAACTCACCGACCTCCTCGCCCGCGAATGGAAATGGAAAGTCCCCACGTGCCCTGGGTCTCTGACCCAGGGTCTTCAAAAGGAGCCGGAGGCACCTTCCACGTGGCCAGGGGCTCCGGCCCTGGGTCATCCCGCGAAAGGAAAGCCCCCCAAAGGCGCGAAGCAAAACGCTGCGCCAGCCACCCTCGCCCAATGCGCCCCCTACGACGCCATCCACCGCGCCCTGCTCGCCGGTGCCCCCCGCCAGTTCGGCCTCTGGGACCGTGAAAACAAAGCCTACCGCAGCGCCTCCGGCGGCTTCTTCGCCGTCTTCCCCGGCTCCGGCGTTTTCAACACCGGCAAACGACACGAATGGGTCATGGGCATGGAACTCGTCGAAACCTCCCGCCTCTACGCCCGCCGCGTCGCCCGCATCGACCCCGAGTGGCTCGAACAAGTCGCCCCCCACCTCTGCCGCAGCAAATACGGCGAAGCCTTCTGGGACAAAGCCCAAGGCGCCGTCTATGGCAAGGAAACCGTCATCTGCGGCGGCCTCCCCATCGTCTCTAACAGACGCATCCACTATGGCCGCGTCGATCCCAAAGCCGCCCACCAGGTCTTCATCCGCGACGGCATCCTCGGCGGCGGCCTGCTCCGCAAAACCCGCTTCCTCCAGCGCATCGACGACCTCCGCGAACAAGTCGCCGACCTCGAACGCAAACTCCGCCGCCCCGGCGGCCTCTGGAGCGACGACGCCGTGCTCGCCGCCCTCGAAGCCCACATCCCCGGCGAAATCCACACCGCCGCCGCCTTCCACAAATGGCGCGCCACCCACGAGGAAACCCTTATGTTAGAACTGGGAGACGTCATCGACATCCCCTTGGAAACCCTCGCCCTCGACGGCTTACCAGACGTCCTCCGCCACCAAGACCACGAATACACCATCTACTACAACGCCGCCCCCGGAGAGCGCGACGACGGCGTCACCCTCGGCGTCCACATCGACCAACTCCCCGCCATGCCCGCATGGCTGCCCGACTGGGGCGTCGATGCCCACCTCGCCGAGCGCGTCGAAATCCTCATCCGCTCGCTCCCCAAAGACTACCGCCGCATCTGCCAACCCATCGGCCCCCTCGCCGACGGCTTCGCCGCACTTTGGTGTTTTGCCCCGAAGGACCGGTCGCTGGGAACAGCCCTCGCCGAATACCTACTAGAAACCCGCCGCGCCAGCATCCCCGAGGACGCCTTCGACTTCACCCGCCTCCCCGACGCCCTCGTCACCAAAATCTGGGTCTGCGACGACGACGGCGAAGAACTCGCCCTCGGCACCTCCGTCGCCGCGCTCAAACTCGAACTCGCCGACCACATGAAAGACCGCTTCGAAGCCGCCGCCACCGGCGAAGTCGAGCGCACCGGGATGAACGCCTGGGACGGCGAGTCGCTCCCGCTTTCCCTCGACACCCCCGGCGGCAAAGCCTGGCCCGCACTCGTTGACGAAGGCGGCAGCGTCGGCATCCGCGCCTTCACCTGCGAAGCCGAAGCCGCCGAAGCCCACCGCGCCGGAGCCGCCCGCCTCCTCATCTTCGGCCGCCCCGACCAAGCCGCCTACCTCGCCAAAAAATTCCCCCTCGGCATGCTCACCAAAGTTGAACTCCCTCGCCTTGGCACAAGCGGCACCACCCTCGACGACCTCCTCCTCCTCGCCGCCGAAGGAGCCGCCGGCGGCAAACCCTTCCCCCGCTCCCCCGACGCCATCCGCTCTCTCGCAGAATCCTCCCGCGCCCACTGGCACGACGCCGCCGCCCGCATCGCCAAAGCCCTCGAAGAATCCCTCGAAATCCTCCCCGAAATCCGCACCTGGATCGCCAAACATAAAAGCGACCGCAACCACGCCCCCATCGCCGCCAACCTCGAAGAACAACTCACCTGGCTCTTCCGCCCCCGCTTCGCCTGGCACGCCGGCTTCACCCGATTGTTAGATTACCCCCGCCGCCTCCGCGCCATTCGCAGCCGCCTTGGCCGCATCGCCTCCCTCCCGCTCATCAAAGACCTCGAAAAGCTCGACCGCCTCCAGCCCCACTGGCACCCATGGCTCAATCAATGGACCGCCACCCCCGACGCCCCCCACCTCTGGAATCACGGCTGGCTCCTCGAAGAATACCGCATCGCCCTCTTCGCCCCCGACGTCCCCACCACCACCAAAGTCTCCGAAAAAATCCTCGAAAAATCCTTTGAGAGAATTTTCTAATTTTGAAAAAAAACCATAAAGCTGGAATTCTGCTCTTATGAAAACCACACTTGATTTGCCAGACCCGTTGATGCGCCGGGTGAAAATCCGCGCCGCTTCCGAAGGGCGCAAGCTCAAGGAAATGATTGCGGATCTGCTCGAAAAAGGCATGGAGGCGCCTCCGGCTGTGGCTGCTCTTCCGGAAGAACAGCTTCCCTACGAAATTGATCCAAAAACCGGCATGGCTAAATCTCGCTCGCTGGACATTCCGGGATTCGTCCCACCCACTCCGGAGGAAGCCCAAGCCATGATTGAACGAGCCAACGAGGAGGAGGACTTGCGCCGTGCCGGGCTACTTCGTTGATACCAAGGTCTGGATGGATGCCTACCTCGCCGCCTTCGCCATCCGCGCCGGACTCCCTTTCGCAACCCACGATGCCGACTTCCGCCGTTTCGAAGCCGCCGGCCTCGATCCTGATTTGCTCGTCAGTTGATCCCTCCATCACAGCTCCGGTAGGGTTTCACCCCATGGCAAGAAGCGCCTTGCCGTTGGATGATGTTACTCATCAATTCACCACCGTTCTTTGCCATGAAAACCATCAAAACCCTTCTCCTTGTTTCTCTCGCCAGTGCGCTGGTTGTCGCCTTCACCCCCGGCTGTGCCACCGTGCGGGGATTTGGCAAAGACGTCGAAAGCGTCGGCGAAGGCATCAACAAATCCGCCCGTTAATTCCATGAACCTCAATCCATAGAAAATACAAAATCATGATCGTGACCATCGCCATTATCCTTCTGCTGCTCTGGGGCCTCGGCCTTGTAACCAGCACCACCTTGGGCGGGTTCATTCACATGCTCTTGATCATTGCCATAGTCATGGTTCTCATCAGAGTCATTCAAGGGCGCCGAATATGATGAGGGAAGAGGCCATCTCATTTCACCAGTGGGCAACATCCCCGATTCTGGTTGTCCGAGTGCCATCGCGCGGCTAATGTCTCCAATACTGGCCGAAAAGGGTGATTGCCTACGAAACAAGCGACATTCTGGAATCCGCAACCGTGAAATCACAATCCTACATCACTGTCATCATCGTGGAAGACCACACCATGGTGCGGGAAGGGCTTCACATGATCTTGAAGCTGCAAGCCGACATCAAAGTCGTCGGTGAGGCGCGGGATGGCCGCGAAGCACTCGACCTCGCCAGCAGCCTGCGACCCGATGTGGTCTTGATGGATATCGCCATGCCCGCCCTCAACGGTCTGGAGGCAACCCGGCAGATGATCAAAGCGCTGCCAGCAACCCGCATCATCATCCTTACAGCCCATGGGGACGATGCCTACGTGAACCACGCGATCGATTCCGGAGCTGCCGGTTTTTTACTAAAACAAGATTCCACGCACGACGTTTGCCGCGCGATTCACGAAGTGCATCGTGGTGGAATCTTTTACAGCAGCTCGATCTCAAAGCGATTCGTGCGCACTCATCCAAAATCGATCGACCGCAAGGGAAACGTAGTGAGAAAAGAACCTCTGCTCACATCGCGCGAAATGGAAGTCCTCCAACTGGTTGCCGAAGGAAGAGCCAACAAGGAGATTGCCGGAGCGCTCGGCATCAGCATCAAGACGGTGGAAAAACACCGCAGCAATCTGATGCAGAAACTCGACATCCACGACACCGCAGGCCTCACACGTCATGCCATTTCGCAGGGCGTCATCGAAAACAGCGTCCAAAAAACCACAGTGCATGCCCATAAGGCAGCCGTCCCTCAAGGACCTGGGTAGGGTAATACCCCATGGCCGTGAATCGTGAATTTCGGCCATCATACGCATATCAAAAAATACGAATTTGCGGAGAGAGGCGCATGGTCGATGGCAAACGAAATGCAAGAATCCACCCGGAGCGAGCTGTTCAGCATCCAACAACTTGCCGACCACGCACGTTCACTAGCCACGATCCACCGCACGGTCATCCACCATAGTGCGAATGCCTTGCTTGCCCGGCTCGATGCCAACGAGCAAAGCCTTCGCTCGTTTCATCGCGGTTGCCGCAACGATGGGGCGGATGGCCATCACACGCCCGCCACCGAGTGGATACTGGATAATTTCCACCTCATCGAAGAGCAGATCCAGATGGCCCGCAACCATCTGCCGCGCGGCTACAGCCGCGGATTGCCACGCCTCCTCAATGGCCCATCCGCCGGCCTGCCGCGCGTCTTCGACATGGTCGTGGAATTGATCTCGCACGTGGACGCCGAGATTGAAGCGGGAGCACTCACCGCATTCATCGAATCCTACCAATCGGTCGAAACCCTTAAACTTGGCGAGCTGTGGGCCATCCCCATCATGCTGCGGCTCGGATTGATCGAAAACCTCCAGCGCATCACCAGCAGGCTCGAGACTGCCCGCAAAGATTGCGAAATCGCCGGCCAATGGATCACTCGTCTGGAAGAAATGGCGGAGACGCAACCGTCGCAAATCATCATCGTCGTGGCGGATCTCGCGAAATCCGGCGTCCACCTCACCAGCGCTTTTGTCGCGGAGTTCTGCCTGCGCCTTTCGCAGGGCAGCTCGCCATTGCAGCTTGCCCGATCATGGTTGGAAAACCAGCTCAACGAGCGTGGCCAATCGATCGAGTTGTTAGTCTATCAGGACAATCAGAACCAGGCAGCCGATCAAGTATCCGTAAGCCACAGCATCGGCAGCTTGCGCTTCCTCAGCGCGATGGACTGGAAGGAATTCGTCGAGACGCTCAGCGCCGTCGAGAGCATCCTGCGCGGCGACCCCGCCTCGGTCTATGGTGGTATGGCATTTTCCACCCGCGATCAATACCGCCACGCCGTCGAGACGATCGCCCGCCATGGCCGCCTCAGCGAGACCGAAGTGGCACAGAAATCCATCGAACTCGCGGAAATCGGCGCGCACGACCACGGCGAAGGCGACCGCGCCGCCCACGTCGGATATCATCTCATCGACAAGGGCCTCCCCGCGCTCGAAGCCGCCGCCGCATTCAAAGCACCGTGGAAGGCGGGCATCGAGCGTATCATCCATCATCGCCCATTCGTGTTCTATGGTGGCGGCATCGTCGCAATTTCGTTGATGGCGGTGTTTGGCTTCATCCTGCTCGCGCGCGCCATGGGTGTCCCGCCTTGGCTCGTCCCGCCGTTTGCCATGCTTTTCCTCATCTGCGCCAGCCAGTTTGCGGTGTCGCTGGTGAACGGGTTGACCACTTTGCTGGTGAAGCCGCGCCCGCTGCCGCGTCTCGATTTTTCCAAAGGCATCCCTCCAGACTGCCGCACCATGGTCGTCATCCCGACGATGATCACCAGTACCAAAGGCGTTGACCAGCTCATCGAATCCCTGGAAATCCACCACCTCGCAAACCGCGATGCCCACCTGCACTTCGCCCTGCTCACCGATTTTCCCGATGCCACCACGGAATCCATGCCAAGCGATGCGGACCTGCTGGCCCATGCACGGACCGGTGTGGAAATGTTGAACCGGAAATACCCCGTCGGCCACCACACCCGGTTTTTCCTCTTCCACCGCCCCCGCCGCTGGAATCCCGCAGACAACATCTGGATGGGATACGAACGCAAACGCGGCAAGCTCATGGAGTTCAACTCACTCCTCCGCGGCGGCTCCCAAGGGTGCTTCACCGAAATCTCCGGCAACACGGCCATCCTCTCCGCCATCCGCTACATCATCACCCTCGATACCGACACCCAGCTCCCGCGCGATGCCGCGCAGCGGCTCGCCGGCACCCTCGCGCACCCACTCAACCGCCCCCGCATCGATCCCGTGCGCGGCGTCGTCTCCGATGGCTACGGCATCCTTCAACCCCGTGTCGGCATCTGCCTGCCGTCGTCCCGGCGGTCGTGGTTCGTCCGCCTGCTCGCTGGCGACGTGGGCATCGACCCCTACACCCGCGAGGTTGCGGATATCTATCAGGATCTGTTCCGCGAAGGCTCGTTCATCGGTAAGGGGATCTATGATGTGGATGCCTTCGAGAGCGCCCTCCACGGGCGCTTCCCCGAAAACGCGATCCTCAGCCACGATTTGTTAGAATCGTGCCATGCCCGTTCCGCGCTCGTCAGCGACATCTCACTCTACGAGGCGCATCCATCGCGCTACGATGTCGACATCAGCCGCCGCCATCGCTGGATGCGCGGCGACTGGCAGATCATCCAATGGCTGCTCCCACGCGTGCCCGGGCCGGATGCACGGCGCACCGCCAACCCGCTATCCGCTCTTTCCTTATGGAAAATATTCGACAACCTGCGGCGCAGCATCGTCCCGATCGCCCTGCTGGCATTCATTCTCGGCGCGTGGTTGTTGTGGCCGCAGATCGGGGGCTTCGGCCTGCTGCTGGTGCTCGCCATCATCACGCTTCCCGGATTACTTGTCCCCGCGCATGGATTGATCTTCAAGCCGCACGGCGTGCCGTGGCTGGTGCACGCCCGGGTCGTCATCGGCTCGGCGGCACGGCATCTCGGGCAGGTATTTCTCACCTTCGCATTCCTCCCCTACGAGGCCTTCGTCAGCCTCGATGCCATCACGCGAACTTTCGTGCGCTTGTTCGTTACACGGAAGAAACTCCTCGAATGGCGCACGTCGAGCGATTCGGAAAAAGCCAAGTCCACCGGCTGGTTGGGACTCCACACCACCATGTGGATCGCGCCGGCGCTCGCACTGGCCACCGGAGCGCTGCTCTTCACCATCGCGCCGGATCAATTGTCCATGGCCTTGCCGCTCCTCCTCACCTGGCTTGCGGCGCCAACGATCGCATGGTGGATCAGCCAGCCCATCGCACCCGATGGTGAGCGTCTCACGGAAGCCCAATTGAGATTCCTCCGCACCACCGCGCGCATGACTTGGCATTACTTCGATACCTTCGTCACTGCCGCAGACCACTGGCTACCGCCCGATAACCACCAGGAACTCCCCGGGCCGAAGACCGCCAGGCGCACCTCGCCCACCAACATGGGCCTCGCACTCCTCTCCAACCTCACCGCATTCGACTTCGGATACATCCCGCTGGAAAAATTGATCCACCGCACGCGCCACACCCTCGCCACCATGCAGCGCCTCCCGCGCCACCGCGGGCATTTCTACAATTGGTATGATACCGAAACGCTCGAAATCCTCAACCCGCCCTACATTTCCAGCGTCGACAGCGGCAACCTCGCTGGTCACCTGCTCACGCTTGCCGCCGGCCTGAGGGAACTCATCGACGCACCCACCTACCACCCGCGCATCTTTCATGGACTGCGAGACACACTCAGAGTTTTCGGAAAATTGACCTATTCGAGCCCCACGCTCGCCGCCATGGAGGCCGGCCTCGGCAACCCACCCACCGACCCGCGCGCCGCGCAGGCCCTCTTGGTGAAACTCTCGAAACAAGCAGCGAAAATCGACCATGAAACATCCGAAGTCGAGTGGGCGGCGCTGCTGAAATCCGACTGCGAAGCCCATTTGTTAGAACTACGGAAGCTCAACCCATGGCTGGCACATCCGGGTGGCCCACAGCCCTCTCCCGGGTTCGAGCCATCGTTCACCTTGCGGCAACTTGCCCAGCTCAATGATGAGCCTGGCCACAACCCATCCTTCGCCCAGGCCCGCAAATGCGCCGCAGCACACATCGTCGAATTGGAACAACTCGCCGCACAATGCGACGCCCTCGCCGCGATGGATTTCACCTTTCTCTACAACCCTGCAAAGGCATTGTTTTCCATTGGCTTCAACGTGATGGATGGCCGGGCAGACGCCAGTTATTATGATCTACTGGCCTCCGAGGCCCGCCTGTGCAGCTACGTGGCCATCGCCCTCGGACAAGTGCCCCAAGCGCACTGGTTCTCGCTCGGCCGCCAGCTCATCGCCTCGCATGGCGCACCCGTCCTCGTCTCCTGGAGCGGCTCGATGTTCGAGTACCTCATGCCCATGCTCGTGATGCCGACTTTCGACCACACCCTGCTCGATCAAACCTGCAAAACGGCGGTGAAACGCCAAATCGATTACGCCAATTCGCGGGGCGTGCCATGGGGTATCTCGGAATCCGGATTCAACCGCACCGATGCCCAACTCAACTACCAATACCACGCGTTCGGCGTGCCAGGCATGGGGCTCAAGCGCGGGCTGGCCGAAGACCTCGTGATCGCCCCCTACGCCTCCGCCATGGCACTCATGGTCGCCCCGAAAAAAGCCTGCACCAATCTCCAGTTGTTAGAATTGGAAGAGCGCTCCGGCAGCTTCGGCTTTTATGAAGCCATCGATTACACCCCCTCGCGGCTGCCGCCGGAAAAATCCGATGCCACCATCCGCTCGTTCATGGCCCACCACCAGGGCATGAGCTTCGTGGCGCTCGGCAACTTGCTGTGCGGCGATCCCATGTCGCGGCGGTTCATGGCGTGTCCGATGCTCAAGGCAACCGAGCTACTGCTGCACGAAAAAGTCCCCACCGCAACCGCCCGCATCGAGACCGAAATGCTCGATGCGGATTCCGAACACGAAGCGCTCGACACCCCGGACCTCGTCATGCGCATCTCCACCAATCCCAACCACCAGAACCCCGAGGTGCATCTGCTTTCTAACGGACGCTATCACGTCGCTATCAGCAGTGCCGGCGGCGGATACAGCCGCTGGGGTGATCTCGCCGTCACCCGCTGGCGGGAAGATGCCACCTGCGACAACTGGGGCACCTTCATCTATCTCCGCGACCTTGCCAGCGGCGATTTCTGGTCCGCCGCGCATCAACCCACCCGCCAGCCCGTGCAGGGATACGAGGCGATTTTCTCGCAATCCCGCGCCGAATTCCGCCACCACCATGCGGACCTCGACGTCCACAGCGAAATCAGCGTCTCGCCCGAAGACGACGTCGAACTGCGCCGCATCACCCTGCACAACCGTTCCGCCATCTCCCGCGAAATCGAACTCACGAGCTACGCCGAAGTGGTGCTTGCCACCCATGGGTCCGATGAGGCCCACCCCGCCTTCAGCAATCTTTTCGTGCAGACGGAGTTCCTGCCCGCTTCCTCCGCCATCCTCTGCTCGCGCCGCCCGCGGTCCGATGGCGAATCGACACCGTGGTTGTTGCACCTGATGGTCGCCCAGAATGGCGATGCCGGCGAGGCATCCTGCGAGACCGACCGCTTCCAATTCGTCGGCCGCGGCGGCGACATGGCCGCGCCCGCCGCCATGCAACGCACCGGTCCCTTGTCCAACACCGTCGGCTCCGTACTCGACCCGGTGGTTGCGCTCCGGCGCACCGTCACCATCCCACCCTATGGCACCGCAACCATCAACCTCATCGTCGGTGTGGCCGAAACCCGCGAACACGCGATAACCCATGTCGAAAAATATCAAACCATCCAGATGGCCGAGCGCGCGTTCGACCTGGCATGGACGCACAACCAGGTGACCTTGTATCACCTCAACATTTCCGAGACCGAGGCCCAGCTTTACAGCCGCATGGCCGGCTCGCTCATCTACGCCGTGCCCGCGCGCCGCGCCACCTCCACCGTCTTGCTTGCCAACAGACAGGCAAAGTCCAGCCTCTGGAGCTACGGCATCTCCGGGGACATCCCCATGGTGCTGCTTTCCATCAGCGACTCCGAGAACCTCGACATTGTATGCCAGCTCGTTCGCGCCCACGCTTACTGGCGAACCAAGGGCCTCACGGTGGACCTCGTCATCCTGCACGACGACGTCTCGCTCTACCGCGATTCGCTAGAGGCGCGGATCCGCAGCATGATCTCATCCGGAGCTGAGGCGCATCTGTTAGATAAACACGGCGGCATTTTCGTGCGCAACCTTGCCCACATACCCCACGACTCACACATGCTGCTCTGCGCCAACGCCCGCATCGTGCTCGATGCCGAAAAAGGCGCGCTCGCCAAGCAACTCGCGCCGCGAGCCACGTTCGAACCCACCGTCCCGGCGCTCAAGCCGCTTCGCGCCGCACCAGATCCCCCATCGCCACCCATCCCAGAGCGCGAATTGATTTTCCCGAACGGCTACGGCGGCTTCACCCGCGATGGCAACGAATATGTCATCACCGTGCAACCCGGCGAAATGACGCCTGCGCCATGGGTCAACGTGATTGCCAATCCACACTTCGGCACGGTGGTGTCGGAAGCGGGCTCCGCATACACCTGGGCGGAAAACGCACACGAATTCCGCCTCACCCCGTGGCACAACGATGCGGTGCGCGATGCCACCGGCGAGGCCATCTACATCCGCGACGAAGCATCCGGCGCCTATTGGTCGCCCACGCCACTGCCGGCGCGCGGCACCACGCCATACGTCATCCGCCACGGCTTCGGCTACACCGTCTTCGAGCACACCGAAAATGGCATCGTATCCGAGTTGTGGGTGTATGTCGCCATGGATGCCTCGGTGAAATTCAGCTTCTTGAAGCTGCGCAATATTTCAGGCCGCCCGCGTCGCCTCTCCATCACCGGATTTTGGGAATGGGTGCTCGGCGACCTGCGCCACAAAAGCCTGCTCCACGTGCGCACCGAAGTGGACACCAAGACCGGCGCGTTGCTGGTGCGCAACCACGACAACAACGAATTTCCCGACCGCATTGTCTTTCTCGATACCAACGACATCACCCGCACCGTCACCGGCGATCGCAAGGAGTTCATCGGCAGAAATGGCAGCCTCGCCGCACCCGCCGCGCTCAAGCGCGAACACCTGTCCGGCACCGTCGGTGCCGGGCTCGACCCATGCGGCGCGATGCAAGTCATCATCGATCTACAGGACGGCCAGGAACGGGAAACCTCATTCCGCCTCGGCGTCGGCCGCAGCCCGCAGGACGTCCAAAACCTGATCCACCGCTTCCGCCAACC
>SLAV01000154.1 GCA_007126655.1 Haloferula sp.
AAAGCGAACCATCCTCTCAGGAACCCACTGCGGAAAAACCGGATCCACCCAAGCCGACCGCGCCCAAACCACCCGCACCCGCATCACCGCCGAAACCACCGGTTGCCAGCGCCCCCGCAGCGACCACTCCGCCCAAGCCCGCGGCATCCGCTTCCACCGCCCCGGCTGCCAAAACCGCCAAGCCCGCACCGACCATCAAGCTGGCGACTTCTTCCAAGCCGATTGGAACAGCCAGCAAACCCGGGCAATCCACGGCGGCTCTGCCCAAGGCAACCGTATCGTTGTCTCCGCCGACACAACCTCTCGGTGCCGGCACATCCGCCAGCAGTCCTTCACAAGCAGCCACTGTCGCGGTCGATGACGATGATGAGGAAACAACCGGCAACGGTCTCATCAACGGCCTCGCGATCGTCGGATTTGTCGCGGCCAGTGCCCTGCTCGCCTTCCAATTGATGGTTGCGAACATCTGGATCAACGCCGAGGACAACGTGAGCACCAGAGGTTGGATGCAGTTGCTTGAATAAGCATCCGGCCCGCATTTTCGAAATCGAATCCAGCAAACCAGCAGAAACCATGTCAATGTTCCTACCCATTCTCAATGTTGCTCTCGCCGTGGGAGTTGTAGTCATCGCCTACCTTGCGACCATTCTGGAGCAGGGCTGAGGCAGTGGCTCGCCTGTGCATCTCGAACCAGCCTTTCATCAAGGAGCCGCCCCGTGATTTCGCGGAGCGGCTCTTGACGTATCCGCATCGCCGGACATGATTGCGGCATGGCAATTCAACTTAACGAAGACAACTTCCAATCCGAGGTTCTCGACTCCGACGTCCCCGTTCTCGTCGATTTCTGGGCGGAATGGTGCGGTCCTTGCAAAATGATCGGTCCGGTCATCGACCAGCTCGGTTCCGAACTGGAGGGCAAGGCCAAGGTGGGTAAAGTCAATGTCGATGACTGCCGCGACTTGGCCGTGAAATACAACGTGCGATCCATCCCATTGCTGTTGTTTTTCAAGGACGGAGAAGTCAAGGACCAGATCGTGGGAGCGAGCGCCGGAAAAGACCAGCTCAAGGCGAAGCTGGAGGCTCTCGTATGAATCACCGGTCTTTTTGCCCGCGCAAAGACGCATGAAACCGATCACCCTGGGAGTACTCGGCTCCGGCTCAGGAAGCAACTTCCAGGCACTGCTCGATGCGATTCGCGATGACCGCCTGAATGCTACCGTGGCCATCGTCCTTTCGGACCAGCCGGATGCTGGAATACTGGATCGTGCGCGGCAACAGGGCGTTCCTCACGGAATCATTGATTGCGCGGGGCACACCACGCGGTTTCCGGACAAGGAACAGATACGCGTGGCCTGTTTAATGAAAGAAGCGGGTGTCGATCTTGTCTGCCTTGCCGGATTCATGCGCCTTGTTAAAAAACCTCTGCTCGACGCGTTTCCAGGCAAAATCCTTAACATCCACCCATCGCTTCTACCTTCATTCCCAGGCCTGGAGGCATGGAGACAGGCACTGGAGGCCGGAGTCCGCGAAACCGGATGCACCGTGCACATCGTTGACGCGGGTGTGGACACCGGCCCAGTCGTGATGCAGGAGCGTGTCGTGATCGAACCAGGCGACACCCCGGCATCGCTGCACGCACGTATCCAGGAAGCTGAACACCGCCTCTACCCGGCGGCCGTCTCACTGCTGGCCCGCTCGCACGAGTAAGTCGTTTCCAACCTGTTTGCCCCGCCCACCCGTAGTCTCGCCATGTTCACCCCGATGCTCGAACCCCTGCGGCAACGCCTGGCTGCAACTGTGCTTGGAGCGGAAGAACCCGCCGGACTTGTCCTCACCGCCATGCTCGCGGGTGGTCATGTGCTGATCGAGGGTGCTCCCGGCATCGGCAAAACCACGCTCGCCCACACCCTCGCGGCATCGATCGGCGGGAGCTTCCAACGCATCCAGTTCACTCCCGACCTGATGCCGGGCGACCTCCTCGGTCATTCGCTCTACCGCATGGACCGCGGCGGCTTTGAATTCATTCCCGGCCCCGTCTTCGCCAACTGCCTGCTCGCCGACGAAATCAACCGCACGCCGCCCCGAGTCCAGGCCGCCCTGCTCGAATGCATGAATGAGGGACAAGTGACGATCGATGGTGAGACGCGTGACCTGCCGGAACCGTTCTTCGTCATCGCCACACGCAACGACGTGCACGACGCCGGCACCTTCCCGCTGCCCGAACCACAGCTCGACCGGTTTCTCCTCTCCGTTTCCATGAACCTGCCCGACGAGGAAACGCAGAACAAAATCCTGCGCGCCCACGCCGACGGCAGTATTCCAGACATGGAAGCCACTGACACCCCGCTCCTGGAAACCGCCGATTTCCTCGCGCTGCGGAGCGAGGCAGCCGCGATTCCCGCCGCGGACGATCTCACCCGTTACATCACCGCCTTGTGCGGTGGCCTGCGCCGACGCGCAGGCGCGGATCATGCCGTTTCCATCCGCGCCTCGCTGGCCATTCTCGGAGCCGCCCGCGCGCACGCCTGCTTGGAAGGCGACCCCGCCGTATATCCCGATCACATCAAGGCCGTCTTCGCGCCGGTCATGCGTCATCGAATCCTCACCGACTCCACAACCACCGAGGACGCGCGCGAATGGATCGTCGAAACCCTGGCCGCAACGCCCATTCCCTGATACCGCCCCCGCCGTTCCGCGTCCACCCAAGCCTGGGCAACAGTCATTTTTCTCGTGTAAAGTATTCCATCAAAACCCGATACGGGCGAACTTCGTCATCAGTTTTGAGCAGGGAGAGCGAGGCGCCTTGCATTCGCGCAAAAAAGCAAGTGGAGGCGAGGTTCTCTTCCTCTTGAGGCTGGCCTGCTGCGAATTGATGACGAGGAAACCTTCGCCTGCTTCAATTCCTACGTCGCCCGTGGCCGTTTGGGCTTACACCCGCTGAAAGAGCCACCGGCTTCAGATGCGTGCGGTCCGCGCCACCAGCATGGACATGATTTCCGCCGGGGCGCGTTTTTTTTCCAACAGGTTCGCCATGATCCGCATATACGGGTCAATGTGACTGAAGAACCGCCGGTATCCGGCGCACAGATAATTGAGCCCCGGCTCGCCGTCCGGGCTCGTGAGGAATCGGTGTTTCGGGCACTCTCCGTTGCAGAACCGCAACATTTCGCAGTTTTTGCAGCAGGCGGGGAGCGCGTCGGTCTTGTCCATGCCGAAGCGCCGCTGCACCGGGGAATCCACCATGTCGCGGAGCTGGGTTTCCATCAGGTTGCCGAGCCGGTATTTTGGATAGACGAAGTGGTCGCAGGAAAAGACGTCGCCGTTGTGCTCGAGCGCCACCGCGTTGCCGCAGCGCTCGGAAAACACACAGAGCGAGGATCCATGCCCGGCCCAGAGCCCCAGCATCACATCGAAAATCTGGACATAGTAGCGCCCCACGTCGCCGCGCACCCATTCATCGAAAATCGTGCAGAGGAACGACCCGTAGTCAGTGGAACGCACGCTCCAGGGCGTCACGACCGCGTCGTCATCCGCCCCGCCGTGGTCTGGCGGCGGAGCGAGTTGGTTCTCGAATCCACAATCCGGGCCCGCCCCGGCCCGTTCGACCAGCGGGATGAACTGCATGTAGCGCGAGCCGATTTCCTTGAGAAACCGGTAAACCCGCAGCGGCTCGCGGGCATTCCGCCGGTTCACTACGGTGAGTGTGTTGAATTCGACGCCATGCCGGATCAATGCGGCGAGCCCCTGCATCACCCGGGCGTGGGTGGGAGCCTGGTGACGGTCGCGCCGGTAACAGTCGTGAAGCGCGGCGGGACCATCGATGCTGATGCCGACGAGGAAATCATTCTCCGCGAGGAATTCGGCCCATTCGTCGTCGAGCAGGGTGCCGTTTGTCTGCAGCGCGTTGATCACCCGCCGGCCCTTGCCGTGGCGTTTCTGCAAAGCGAGCACCTTGCGGAAAAAATCGATGCCCATGAGCGTTGGTTCGCCACCCTGCCAGGCAAACGACACCTCGGGTGTTTTTTGTGAGGCGAAGGTCTGGCGGATGTAGGCTTCGAGCACCTCGTCGTTCATGCGCCATCCGTTCTTCTTCGGGAACATTTTCTGCTTTTCGAGATAAAAGCAGTATTCGCAGTTCAGATTGCACATCGGCCCGGCCGGCTTCACCATCACGTGGAACGGTCGGCGGTTGGCGGCGCGCGCGGGCGATTTCTTCTGGGGGCGGGCAAGAGTTTTCTGCTTCATCGGCACATGCGGGGCTTGGGTCCGGTGATCATGTTGGGACCATCCCGTTTCCCGCTGCAAGCGGTTCCGGGCACATCACAAGATGCGCGGGGGATTTGCAAAAATCCCGGCTTCCGCGAAGCTGTCGCAGGGAAGGCAGACCCGGGGGTTTTCGGGAACGCCGGAACTTCAGCGGATCCGGCCGCCACCGGCATGCGGGCCGGAAATCCGGCGAATTTGCATTTCCCATCACTGCCGCATTGACAAGCCGGCCGATCCGGCTAGCCTGCGCCTCCCGCGCCTACCCGGGCGGGCACAAACCTTGAGGCACCGCCATGAGCAAACGCACGTTCCAACCTTCCAAACGCACCCGCAAACAGCAGCACGGATTCCGCGCGCGCATGGCCACCAAGGCCGGGCGCGACATCATCCGCGGCCGCCGCAGAAAAGGACGCAAGCGCCTGATTCCAAAAGGTGCGGAGCTTCACTTCAGCCGCCACACCGTGCAGCACGGCCGCTGAGGGCGCGCCGCCACACCATGAGGCTCCCGCGGACTTCCAGCATCACGCGCCGCGAGGATTTTGCCAGAATTCGGAAAACCGGACGGTCGAAGGCCGGCCGGTTTCTCATTCTGAGCACGCTCGAGGATCCGGCCCTCGACGACGGCCCGCGCGTCGCGTTCATCACCACCAGGCGCTGCGGCAAGGCGCACGAACGGGTGCGGCTGCGGCGGTTGTTCCGTGAATTCGTGCGTGCCGAGGTGCCGCAATTCACGGACCCGCGCCGCTATCTCGTCACCATCGCCCTCAAGGACGCCCGGCACGCCGGATTCGACGAGCTGCGGGCCGACTGGCGTCGCCAGGCCGGCCGGCTTGGCCTCTACCCGAAGCCCTGATTCATTTCCCACTCCGCCTTCCCGTGCTGTCCCGCGCCGCCACATTCACGATCCGGATACTCATCCGGTTTTACCAGCGGGTGCTCAATCCGATGATCCGGTTCACCGCCGGTCCGGGCGCGGGATGCCGGTTTTCACCGACGTGTTCGCACTATTTTCTCGAGGCCGTCGAGACGCACGGTCCGCTGCGCGGATCGTGGCTCGGAATTCGCCGGATTTTCCGCTGTCATCCGTGGGGCGGGTGGGGTTATGACCCCGTCCCGACGCGCCGGGGCGCGGGGAAATCCGGTGGCCCGCCGCCTTCCGGCGGCCCGCCCGGCGCCTGACAGATCCACCCTCTTCCGCACATCCACCAACCTCTCCGAGACATCCAATGTACGACCGCACCACCTGGCTGGTTTTGCTCGTTTGTGGCGGGCTGCTCGCCCTGAATTTCCACTACTCCGCACAACGCGCCGAACAACAGCGCGAGCAACGGGAGCGGATGGCCGCCGAACAAGAAACAAGTGAACCCGCGGAGCCCGCCGCCACGCCGTCCGAGGGCCTCGCCGTCGAGACGCCGCCGCCGCCCGAAGAGGAGGAACTCATCGTCCTTGAGAACGACGAGGTCGCCTTCACCTTCACCACCTGGGGCGGGGGCATCAAATACGCCGAGTTCAAGAACGAGTTCGAGGTCGGCAGCGAAACGGTGAACGTGCGCGCCAACCGCCACGGCAGCGGGGCCATCGGGGCTTTCGTGGGCGAAGGCGACCGTCTGGAAAACACCGTTTACGCATACCGCGGGGATCTCTCCGAACCCGGTCGCAGCGCCGTCTTCATCGACCGCCTGCCGTCCGGCCTGATCGCGAAAAAATCCTACACCCTGGACGATACAGGCAAACCCGGCTCGGATTACCTCGTCCACTTCGAATTGGCCGTGGAAAACGGCGGGGAAGCGCCGGTGAACCTCGGCGACATGAGTGTCTTCATGGGCGAGGCCGCGCCGCTCTACCAGCGCGAGTTCGCCAACATGTCCGGGTTCTTCTGGCGCGAGGACGGCGACTTCCGGTTCCGCCACGGCGGCAAATTCAGCGGCGGCTGGTTTTCATCCGCGCGGCCGGTGATCACCACGCCGGAGGACCACGTCATTGAATTCGCCGGCGTGGCCAACCAGTTCTTCGCCACCGTGCTGCGGCCGGACGAGCCCATGCCCGTTCGGGTGTGGGCGCGGCCGGAGCAGGTCTCCATTGAAGAGGGCGGTCGCGCCGTCACCTCGGTGCGCGCCGGCATGCGCCTGCCGGACACCGTACTTGCGCCCGGCGAGGCCCCCGTCTCGCACGAGTACACGATTTTCATCGGCCCCAAGCACAACCCGATGCTGCGGCGCATGAACCATTACTGGGGTGATGGCTGGAGCGACATGATGCGCTACGGCTGGTTCAGCTTCGTCTCGCGCCCGCTCAACTGGCTGCTCAATTCCTACCACGGCCTGCTCGACGGCGTCGCCAAACAATGGTCGTGGGGCCTCGCCATCATCTTCCTCACGATCACCGTGCGCATCTTCATCTGGCCGCTGCACAACAAATCCACCCGCACCATGAAGCGGATGAGCAAGCTCCAGCCCGAGATGGCCAAGCTGAAGGAAAAATACGGTGACGACCCGCAGAAGCTCAACACCGAGATGATGGGCCTCTACCGCAAGTTCGGCATCAACCCGCTCGGCGGCTGCCTGCCGATGCTGCTCCAGCTGCCGATTTTCTTCGGCTTCTTCCGCATGCTGCAATACGCCGTCGAGCTGCGCGGCCAGAGCTTCCTCTGGGTCTCCGACCTTTCCCAGCCCGACACGCTCACCCACTTCCTCGGCATTCCCATCAACATCCTGCCCGTCGTCATGGGCATCACCAGTTTCCTGCAGATCCTCATCACGCCGAAAACGGGCGACAAACTCCAGCAGCGCATCATCCTCTTCATGCCGCTGATCTTCTTCATCTTCTGCTACAACTTCGCCTCCGCCCTCGCGCTTTACTGGACCGTCCAGAACATCTTCTCCATCGGCCAGACGTGGCTCATGAACAAAATGCCCGAGCCGGAATTGGTCGCCCGCAAGGACGGCGGGAAGAAATCCTGGGTCCAGCGCATGGCCGAGAAACAGGCCGAGCTGCAGAAACTCCAGCAGGAGCGCGCCCGCCAGTCCCGCTCCGGCGGCATGCGCGACGTGACCCCGGAATCCAAAAAGAAACGCCCGCCGCGCACCGGCGGGTGAGCCACGGGCAGGCGGGGGGCCTGTCGCGACGGGGAGCGCACGCGCCATCGCGTGCATCCTCCGGCGCCCCCGCCGGAGGAATCCGCCTCAGTCGCGCGATGTGCGAGATCGGAACGGACGTCACATGGCCGGAACGCCGACCCTCCTGCGGGGGCGCGGAAGGGAACACGCGGCGGCCCAGCCTTCGTTCACTACGGCGGGCAAGCTGCGTGTGGCCCCCTCTTTCCACCCGCCGCCGCTCAGCCGGCAAGCGGCCGGAGCATCGGCGTGGTCGTTCCGGGGTGGTCCATCGCCGCGCGATAGCCGTATTGGAGCCATCGGTAGGCGACAGTCCACGAAATCATGACCACCGGGTAGGCGAAGAAGACCCCGATACAAAGCGCCAGGCAGCCAAGGAATACCACCGCGATGGAGATCAACATGATGAGCACCATGTTCCCACGGTTGCGTGTCGTCAGGCGCGAACTGGTCTCAAAAGCCTGCATGATCCCGCAATTCCGATCCACCAGTGCATAGATGTAGAGTCCATAACGGGCCATCAGGTAGATGCCGGGGGCAATCAGCAAAAGCAAACCCACGCCGACCATGAGGCCGAACAATATCGATGCGCAGACACCCTTGAGAAACAGCCGGCCTTCGCCGAACAGCTGGGCCGGGCTTGCATCGCGTCCGCTGACAATGCTCAGTGTGAAGCGTGTCAGACCAAGCGCGAGGAATATCGAAAACAGGCTCGAGATGATGCTGTTGGCCAAACTCGCGGTGGTCTGGACCGTGAACTCCTGGCCATCCCCGAAATCAATCACCTCCGGGCTGCCACCCCAGCCGAAAACATTGTCCATGATGGTTAGGGCGACATTCATGGCGACGTACACCGCGATGTAAACCAACACCGTGAGCAGCACCGTGCCGAGGTGGCGGATGGCGAGGTCGAATCCGCGCTTGAAGCAGGCCATCGGATCGATGGATTCGCTGCCAGGTTCGATTTCCGGCAGTGCGATCGTTGCGTCCGCGGCGGCGGCGTCCGCCGCGGGCGCGATGCCGCTTTCGGGCGCGGCGTATGGATCGCTCACCGTACCGTCCGCCTCGCCGGCAAGGCCGGGGGCCTGTGCCGCCGGCAGCCAGTCGGCCATACCGGATTTCCAGACGAGCGATGTGTTCGGGTCGAGCGTGCCGTTTGCCAGCATGGCCTTGAGTTCGACCTCGGTTACCGGCCCGAGTTGGGCTCCGTCTTTTGAATAATACCACTCGCTCATGCGTGGCCAATCTAGCGGGTGGATCCGCGGTGGGAAGCCGAATCACCGCGCGGCGGGAAAATCACGGCGCGATAATCTGGTTGATCGCGGTACTCGCCGGGGAATTTTCAGGTGGATAACCCCGGGTAAGATCGCGGTGTTCAGTGAATCCATGTCCTTTAACCGCCTTCACCGATTTGCATGCATCGCTGTGATAGCAGCTACAAAGACAGCGCTTTGTAAGCACACTTGGATGTTCCGGCCCGAAAGATGCCAGCGGATCACCTCGTCGGTGACCGGCAGGAACGCGATGCCGGGAACCACCAGAAAAAATTTCCGCGGACGATCAGCCCGCCCCCGGCCTTCATTTCGGCATGTCGTGCCGGAACGCGGCCTCGAAGCGGGGGAAGTCCTCCACCTGTTCCAGCCGCACGCCGTAGAGCGCGGCGATCTCGGGGGCGTCGGAGACGTGATAGACCTCGTGGTAGTAGATCTCGCGGATGCCGTAGGCGCAGAGCGTCTGCATGCAGGCGGTGCAGGGCATCGTCGTGGTCGCCACCAGGCGGGCCTCGCCGCGGCGGAACAGAGAGCAGAGGTTCACCTCGGCGTGGAGCATGAATTTCTGCCGCGCCTCGCGGTCGGCCCAGAAGCCGGGCGGAGGATCGTAGCCGGGGGCCAGGCCGTTGTAGGCGGTGCCGATCACGCGGTTGTCGAAGTCGAGCGCGGCGGCCCCCACCTTGCGGTAGGGATCCTCGGAGCGCAGGCTGGCCACCTGGGCCAGCGCCATCGCGTAGCGCGGAATACTGAGTCGCTCGTTGGCCATCTCGGTGGTGGGGTTATCCGGGGAAAAATCAGGCGTCGCGCAGGGCGGGCGGGAGCAGTTCGGCGGGGGCGTTCTGCCAGCAGACCGGGCGGCAGAAACGGTGGATCGCCATGGTGCCCACCGACGTGCCGCGCCCGTCGGAAGTCGCCGGGAACGGGCCGCCGTGGACCATGCTGGAGCAGACCTCCACCCCGGTCGGATAGCCGTTGAAGATCAGGCGGCCGCTGAGTTTGCGGAGGCGGCTGACGATGGCGGCCTCGGCGGCGATCGCGGCGGGGCTGCCGAAGATCGAGGCGGTGAGCTGGCCCTCGAGCGTGTCGAGCGCGAGCGCGGTGGCCGCCGAATCGCCGAGCACGATCAGGCAGGCCGGTCCGAACATTTCCCGCTGCATTTCGGGACGGGTGGCGAAATCGGCTGCGGACACCGTCATGGCCATCGGCGGCGCGGTGTTCGGCACCCCGGAATCCGCCGCGCGGGCCAGCAGGGAGACGCCCGGCTGCGCGGAGACGTCCGCGGTGGTCTCCTCGTAGGTCCCGGCGATGGTCGGGCTGAGCATCACGCCCGGCGTGGCGGTTTGGATCCGCGCGGCGAGCGCGTCCAGGAATTCCCCGCTGCCTTCGGCGGGCAGGAACAGGAGGCCGGGATTGGTGCAGAACTGGCCGCAACCGAGCGTCAGCGAGCCGAAGCAGGACTCGGCCAGCGATTCCGCGTCGCCGGCCAGCGCGTCGGGAAGAAAGACGACGGGATTCACCGCGCTCATTTCCGCATAAACGGGAATCGGCCGCGGGCGCATGGCGGCGATCTCCATCAGGGCCATGCCCCCGTCGCGGGAGCCGGTGAAACCGACGGCCTGGATCACGGGTGAGGCGACCACCGCCGTGCCGACGTTGGGTCCGCCGCCGTAGAGCAGCGAAAACACGCCCTCGGGCATGCCGGTCGCCTGTGCCGCCCCGATCACCGCGGAGGCCACGATTTCCGCCGTGCCGGGGTGCGAGTGGTGCGCGATGACGACCACCGGGCACCCGGCGGCGAGGGCCGAGGCCGTGTCGCCACCGGCCACCGAAAATGCCAGCGGGAAATTGCCCGCGCAAAAAACCGCCACCGGGCCGAGCGGCACCTGCATCGAGCGGAGGTCCGGCTTCGGCATGGGTTGGCGGTCCGGTTCCGCGCGCTCGACGCGCGGGTCCGCCCAGGCGTCATCCTCGATCAATCCGGCGAACATCCGCAACTGCCCGATTGTGCGCCCCGCCTCGCCCCGCACCCGCGCTTCCGGCAGGGCCGTCTCCAGCGGCGTGCGGGCGACGAGATCCTCCACGCGGGCCTCGATCCCCGCCGCGATCGCACGCAGGAATTCCGCGCGCTTCGGACCTGGCAACGCGGAATAAATAGGGAAGGCCCGGTCGGCCAGCTCCAGCGCGCGCGCCACCTCCGCGGACGTGGCGGCCTGGTAAACGGGGTCCAGCTTTTCATTGTCAGCCGGATTCACCGCCTGCCCGCAGGCGTCCCCGCCGCGTGCGCGTTGGTATCCGATGAATGATGTTCCGAGAAGTGATGTGTCCATGAATTGTCGCGCTCCTTCATCGCGTCCCGCACGGAAAATTGCAAACCATTCGCACTTCGTGTGCCCTAGCTTTGGCGTCCGCCTCGCTGACTGTCCTCCAGCGCGTTCAGCAATATTTTCAGCGCCCCACCCGAGATCCCGACTTCGATCATCAGGCAGGCAAGGGAACCGCCCTTCATCAACAGCGCGGCGGAAAAGGTCACCACCGCCGTCATCCGGAATTCCGCGATCACAGCCAGCATCGCCACCACACACAAAAACAAACTCACCGCACCCAGCATCTGCATCGCCCGGATCAGCGAAATCCGCCGCCTCAGGTTCTGGATCTGCACCATGAGGATTTCCTGATGATCCACCAGCCAGTCGCTGTGCAACTTACGGATCAGCGCCGAAAGATGCAAAAAACGGTTCGTGTAAGCCAAAAACAGCAGACTGATGGCGGGAAACAACAGCGCCGGAGTCGATACATCCAATGACATGAGCCATGCTTTGCACAAACCGCGCCATTTGTCACCGCCTGCCCCGCGGCTGAGAGGTCGGTCCATGCGACCGCAAATCTTGCCCTGGCGGAGACAAATTTTGTCGCGATCGCGACAAAATTTGTCCAGCCCGCGACGAAATTCGGAGCCGTCGCGCATGGATTGCCGCAAGCCACGGAAAAAATCCGGCTTGGCACGCCCGGACTCAAAAGCCACGCTGCCCGCCATGCAAACCACCGCCTACCTCAAGCAGCTTTTCGATCTCAGTGGGAAAACCGCCGTCGTCATTGGCGGCACCGGCGAACTTTGCGGCACCATGGCCGTCGGCCTGGCTCGCGCGGGCGCCAACGTCGTCCTCGCCGGGCGCATCAAGGAAAAGGCGGACAAGCGCATTGAGGAAATCGAATCCCACGGCGGTAAAGCGGCCTTCGCCCCGGTGGATGTGACGTCGCGTCAATCCCTTCAGGACTTGCTCAAGGCCTCGCTCGACACCTACGGTGGCGTGGACATCCTGATCAACGGCGCGGGCGTCAACTCGCCCTCGCCTTTCTTCGAGGTCACCGAGGAGGAGTTCCAGCGCATCCTCGACACCAACCTGACGGCCGTCTTCCGCGCCTGCCAGGTGTTCGGCAAATACTTCATCGACGAAACCCGCCCGGCGTCGATCATCAACCTCGGCTCGATTTCCGGTCTCAACCCGCTCTCCCGCGTCTTCACCTATTCCGCCTCCAAGGCCGCCGTGCACAACCTCAGCCGGAACCTCGCCCGCGAGTGGGCCGACAGCGACATCCGCGTGAACACGCTGGTCCCCGGCTTTTTCCCCGCCGAGCAGAACCGCAAGGTGCTCGACGAGTCGCGCGTGCTCGATATCCTCCGCCAGACGCCAGCCTCCCGCTTCGGCAACGCGGATGAGCTGATCGGCGCGACCCTGCTGCTGGCCTCGCCCAAGGCCGGCTCGTTCATCACCGGCATCGAAATGATCGTCGATGGCGGATTCCACGCCATGAGCATCTGAGCCGCGCGCCCCGGCCGCGCGCCCGAAATGACACCCCCGCGCTTGCAACCGCGCCCGGTGCCGTGTATGGCGTTCGTTCCGGCGGTATTTCCGCCCACCCATCGACACTCATGATTCAGTGGATTATCCAGAAAATCGTCGGCAGCAAGAACCAGCGCGAAGTCCGTCGCACGCGGCCCACCGTCGCCCGCATCAATGAGATCGAGCAGGCGCTGCAGAACGAGCCGGTCGAGCGCCTGCGCGAGAAAACCGCCGCGTGGCAGGCCCACCTCGCCCGCTACCACACGCTCGACGCCCCGCCGAAACCCGAGATCGAGCGCATGGCCGAGCCGGAACTTGCAACGACAGCGGCCGACCTGGAGGAGCGCCTCGCCGGCCTGCGCGACGAATTTCCATCGATCCCCTCGACAATCCTGCCAACGCCCGAGTCCATCGAGGCCGCCAAGGCCGCGTTCCACGCGGTCGAGCCGGAGTTCCAGAAGGCCCGCGCCAAATACCTCGATTCGATCCTCCCCGAGGCATACGCCGTGGTGAAAAACGCCGCACGAAGGATGTGCGGCTCCACGCTCACCGTCAGCGACCAGCCGCTCGGCTGGGAGATGGTCCATTTCGACGTCCAGCTCATCGGCGGCATCGCGCTGCACCGCGGCATCATCGCCGAGATGATGACCGGCGAGGGAAAAACCCTCGTCGCCACCCTGCCCGTCTATCTCAACGCGCTGACCGGCCTCGGCGTCCACATCGTCACCGTCAACGACTACCTCGCCAAGCGCGACGCCGACTGGATGGGGGCCCTGTTCCGCTTCCTCGGCCTCACCGTCGGCTGCATCCAGAACCAGATGCCCCCCTGGGAGCGCCGCGAACAATACGCCTGCGACATCACCTACGGCACCAACGCCGAATTCGGATTCGACTACCTGCGCGACAACGGCATGGCCGCCACCCGCGAGGACCAGGTCCAGCGCGGCCATTACTTCGCCATCATCGACGAGGTGGACTCGATCCTCATCGACGAAGCCCGCACCCCACTCATCATCTCCGGCCCCTCCCAACAGTCCTCTCACCAATACGACAAGTTCAAGCCGCTCGTCGAGCAGCTCTACAAACGGCAGACCCAGCTCTGCAACGAACTCGCCACCGAGGCCCAGAAATTCCTCGAATCGCCCGACACCGAATACGAAGCCGGCCGTGCGCTCTTCAAGATCAAGCTCGGCCAGCCGCGCAACCGGAAGCTGCTGCGCTTCATGGAGGAGCCCGAGGTGCGCCGCCTCATCGAGAAAACCGAGCTTTCGTTCTACCAGGACGCGCGCAAGAAGGACCTCTACGACCTCAAGGAGGAGCTTTACTTCACCATCGACGAGAAAACCCGCGACGCCGACCTGATGGAACTCGGCCGCGAGTTCCTCTCGCCCGGCGAGCCGGAATCCTTCACCCTGCCCGACCTCGGCACGCTCTTCGCCGACATCGACACCAACTTCGACCTCACCGACGAGCAGAAGATCGAGGAAAAGGAGAAGGCCCAGCAGATGATGGACGCGCAGGCCGAGAAGATCCACAGCGTCTCCCAGCTCCTCAAGGCATACTGCATTTTCGAAAAGGACGTTCAATATGTCGTCAAGGAGGGCCGCGTCGTCATCGTCGATGAAAACACCGGCCGGGAAATGCCCGGCCGCCGCTGGTCCGACGGACTTCACCAGGCCGTCGAGGCCAAGGAAAACGTCACCATTGAGCAGGAGACCCAGACGTTCGCCTCCATCACCATCCAGAACTACTTCCGCCTCTACGAGAAACTCGCCGGCATGACGGGCACCGCGGAGACCGAGGCCGCCGAGTTCCACGACATCTACAAGCTCGACGTCCTCCCCATTCCGACCAACGCGCCGAACATCCGCGTCGATGAGAACGACCAGGTCTTCAAGACCCGGCGCGAGAAATACAACGCCGTGGTCGATCGCATCAAGGAGTCGCACGCCAATGGCCAGCCCGTGCTCGTCGGCACCGCCTCGGTCGAATCCTCCGAGACGCTCGCGCGCATGCTCACCCGCGCGAAGATCCCACACTCCGTGCTCAACGCCAAATTCCACGCCCAGGAGGCCGAGATCATCTCGCGCGCCGGGCAGCGCGGCGGCGTCACCGTCTCCACCAACATGGCCGGGCGTGGCACCGACATCAAGCTTGGCGAGGGCGTCGCCGATGTCGGCGGTCTGTTCGTCATCGGCACCGAGCGCCACGAATCCCGCCGCATCGACCGCCAGCTCCGCGGCCGCTGCGCCCGCCAGGGCGACCCCGGCCGCTCGCAGTTCTTCATCTCTTTTGAGGACGACCTGATGCGCAACTTCGCCGCCGCCGACCGCATGACGAACATGATGGAGAAGTTCGGCATGCAGGAGGGCGAGGCGCTCGAACACTCGTGGCTGAACAAATCCGTCGAAACCGCTCAGAAACGCGTCGAACAGCGCAATTACACCAACCGCAAACGCGTGCTCGATTTCGACGATGTGATGAACCGCCAGCGGGAGGTCGTTTACGGCTACCGCAACGAGGTGCTCACCACCGAGAACCCGCGCGAACTCGTCGATGAGATCATCGGGGAAACCATCCCCGCCAAGGTCGCCGAATACCTTGAGGACCGCGACGGCGCGGCCCACGACATCAACGAGTTGCTCCACTGGGTCAACGCCACCCTGCCCATCACCATCACCGCCGGGGATCTCGAAAACCTCGGGGCCGATGCCGACGCCATCTCCGGATTTCTTGTCGGCAAAGTCAAAGAGACCTACGAGACGCGCATCAGCAAGCTTCCTCCCGAAGTGCTCGACCAGGAGGAGCGCCGCATGGTCCTCGTCGCCATCGACAAACAGTGGCAGGCGCATCTCTACAACATGGATGCCCTGCGCGAGGGCGTCTTCCTCCGCGCCCAGGGCCAGAAGGATCCGCTCATCGAATACAAGAACGAGGCCTACAAACTGTTCGTCACCCTGATGGACACCATCAAGCAGGACGCCCTCACCAACTTGTTCCGCTCCGCCGCGAACCTGGAGGAATTCCTCAAGCAGCTCCACGGCCGTCCGCAGCGGTTCCAGTCGCCCGAATCGGCAGGCGGAGGTGCGAATTTCTCCAGTTCCGGCAGCTCCGGCAACCTCAACCCCGAACTCATGCCCTCCGAAGGGGGGGCAGGCCTCAAGCTCAACCTGCCCAAGCGCAAGCCGAGCTTCTCGATCGAGAGCACCGGCCGCAACGCCCCGTGCCCGTGCGGCTCGGGCAAGAAGTTCAAACAATGCTGCGGCCGCCAGGCGTGAGCCTGCAAAGGCAAAGCGGAGCGCCGGATTCATCCAGCCGGTGCCCGGACACAGCCGGAAAAAAACTGAAACATCCCCGCCGCAACCCGCGTTTCCATCCACATGACCCAAACACTCTCTTTCATCGGCACCGTCGGCGCGCAGGAAATGATGCTTATCTTCCTTGTCGTGCTGCTGCTTTTCGGGGCCAAGAAACTCCCCGAACTCGCTCGCGGCATCGGCAAGAGCATGGGTGAGTTCAAAAAGGCCCGCGACGAGTTCGAGCACGAGATCACCCGCGCCGACGCATCCGTTTCCGGAGAGAAGGCCACCGCCACAAGCGGCAACCGGTCGAACGACTGATCCCGCGACCGCGCGGCGGGGCTTCCCGATCGCGATCCACGCCTGTGGATATCGCTAGGCAAACCCGGTGGACCGGTTTAAAATAATCCAATCATGAACGAGACATTCGCATTCATCGGCACCGTTGGCGCACAGGAAATGATGCTCATTTTCCTGGTCATCCTGCTTCTCTTCGGTGCCAAGAAACTTCCGGAACTCGCGCGCGGCATTGGCAAGAGCATGGGCGAGTTCAAGAAGGCCCGGGAGGAATTCGAACACGAAATCACCAACGCGGAAATCGAAGCCACCAAGCCGAAACCGAAACCCGCCCAAGGCAAGGAGACCGCCAAGGCCCGGGACTCCAAGGAAGAGGAAAAATCCGGAGACGCCTGACCCGTAGGAGGTGCCTCCGGCTCCTTCCTCCATCGGGAGCAAAGGCACCCGTCCTTGCCCGCCCGCCGCCCCGCATTCCCCGCCCGCCGCACATCCCGGACCACACCGGGCGAATTTTCCTGATTGCCTGATAATCAGGAAATGTTTTGTATTTGTCCGGCATCGGTCGGAACACACGCATGGTCCGCGCGTCCGCGCGCCATCCGGCAACGGCCCGCGCCGTTGCCAGTTTCAATGTATTGATTTCCGAATCCGTGCCCGATGACTCCAAGAAAATCCTGATCGCCTGTGGCGGCACCGGCGGCCACCTGTTCCCTGGCATCGCCGTGGCGGAGTCCCTGCGCGAAGCCGGACACGACGCGCTCCTGCTCATTTCACGCAAGGAGATCGACGCGCGCGCCACCGCCGGCCACGAGCATCTCGCCTTCGAGACGGTGCCCGCCATCGCCAAGCCGCCCGTCTTCTCGCCGCGCACGCCGCTGTTCCTGTGGAAGCTCGCCTCATCGATCCGCCACGCCCGCCGGCTCATCCGCGCGAACCGGATCGACGTCGTCCTCGGCATGGGCGGCTTCACCTCCCTGCCGCCGGTGTATGCAGGCCACCGGCTCGGCCTGCCGACGTTCATCCACGATTCCAACGCCCGGCCCGGGCGCGCCAACATCCTGACCAGCCGCTTCTGTTCCCGCGTGCTCCTCGGGATGGACGCCGCGCGCGAGTGGTTCCCAAACGCCGCATGTGAAACCACCGGCACCCCGGTGCGCCCGGAAATCCTCGCCCCGCCGGCCCGCGCCGAGGCCGCCGCGAAATTCGGGCTCGATCCCGCCAAAACCACCCTGCTCGTCACCGGCGGCAGCCAGGGCGCGCGCCGACTCAACGAAATCGCCGCCGAAGCCGCCAACCGCCTGCCCGAAACCATCCAGATCCTCCACATCGCCGGCCCCGCCAACGAAGCCACCGTCAAGGCCGCCCTGGCCGGTCGCCCCGGGGCCGTCGCACTCGGGTTTTGCGACGCCATGGACACCGCTCTCGCCGCCGCGGACGCCGTCGTGGCCCGCTCCGGCGCGTCGTTTCTCACCGAGGCCGCCGCCGCCGGCCTGCCGTGCATCCTCGTCCCCTACCCCCACGCCGCCGACGACCACCAGACGGCCAACGCCCGCGTCTTCGAGCGGGCCGGGGCCGCCGTCGTCGTCCCGGAACCCGAACTCGACGCGGAAAAACTCGCCTCACTCGCCGTATCGATCCTCGGGGATCCGGATCGCCGCTCCGCCATGGCCGCCGCCGCGCGCGCCCTCGCCGTGCCCGATGCCGCCGCCCGTGTCCGCGACGCCGTCCTCACCGCCCTCACCCGCAAAGCCGCCGCATGAACGACCTTTCCGCCCGCCTGCTCGGCGCCCAGCCACCGCTCCGCGTCCACCTCATCGGCGTCGCCGGATCGGGCATGAGCGGGCTCGCCCTGCTCCTGATGGGCATGGGCCACCGCGTCAGCGGGTGCGACCGCGTCACCACCGCCGAGACCGAGCGCATGACCTCGCTCGGCCTGCGATTCTCCTCCCCCCAGACCGCCGAATCCGTCGATGGGGCCGATCTCGTCGTCTTCTCGTCCGCCATCCGGCCGGACAATCCGGCCTACGCCGCGGCCGCCGCCGCCGGCATCCCGATGTGGCGGCGCGCCGAATGCCTCGCCGCCATCCTCCACACCCGCAGGGGCGTCGTCGTCGCCGGCACCCACGGCAAGACCACCACCTCGTCGATGGCCGCCCACGCCCTCCGCGAGGCCGGCCTCGATCCCAGCCACTACGTCGGAGCCGAGATCCCCATCCTCGGCGCCAACGCGAAATGGTCGCCCGGCGGCGAATACCTCGTCGCCGAGGGCGATGAAAGCGACGGCACGCTCTCGCTCTACCGACCCGAGCACACCATCATCCTCAACATCGAGGCCGAGCACCTCGATCACTACCGTGACCTCGACGAAATCCGCTCCGTCTTCACCCGCCTCGCCGACCAGACGCAGGGCCGCATCATCTACTGCGCCGAGGATCCCGTCGCCGCCGAAGTCTGCGCCGGCCGCGAAAACGCCGTCTCCTACGGCTGGGAGGATGCCGGTTACACCACCAGCGACATCCGCGACCTCAAGGGATCGTCCGCCTTCACCGTGTTGAAAAACGGCGAACCCCTCGGCGACATCGAACTCGGCATCCCCGGCGCGCACAACATCCTCAACGCCCTCGCCGCCATCGCCCTGGCCGACGTTTGCGGAGCCGGGTTCCCCCACGTCGCCCGCGCCCTCTCCACCTTCGCCGGAGCCAGGCGGCGGTTCGAAACGAAATACCTCAGCGCCGACCACCGCATCGTGGACGACTACGGCCACCACCCCACCGAGATCGCCGCCACCCTGCAGACCGCGCGCTCGCTCAAGCCCTCGCGCGTTGTCGTCCTCTTCCAGCCCCACCGCTTCACCCGCACCCAGCTCCTCGCCGACGACTTCGGCCGCGTCCTCCAGGCCGCCGACCGCGTCTTCGTCACCGACGTTTATCCCGCCTCCGAACCGCCCATCGAGGGCATCAGCGGCCGGACCATCGTCGATGCCATGGCCGCCCATGGCGACGTGCCCGCCGAATTCCTGCCCGACCTCGCCACCGCCCACCACGCCGTCGGCAACGCCCTGCAACCCGGCGACCTCCTCGTCACCCTCGGAGCCGGCAACGTCCACGAAGCCGGCGCACGCATCGCCGCCGACCTCAAGGTGCTCGGGGAAATGACCGCCCTCATGCCCGATGACGAGATCACCGGCCGCCTCTACGAGCCGATGCGCAAGCACACCACCCTGCTCGTCGGCGGCCCCGCCCAATACTGGCTCGAACCCCGCGGCTTCTACGGCTTCGCGTTTCTCGTCGATTACTGCCGCCAGCGCGGCATCCCCGTGCGCGTCGTCGGCCGCGGGTCCAACATCCTCGTCCGCGACGGCGGCATCCGCGGCGCGGTCATCCACCCGTCGGGCGGCGCGTTCTCCGAAGTCTCCGTCGATGCCCACAACCTCGTCACCGCCGGAGCCGGCGTGCGCCTGAAGAAGCTCGCCAGCGTCGCCGGCGCCCACGGCATCGGCGGCTTTGAGTGGATGGAGGGCGTCCCCGGCAACGTCGGCGGCGCGCTGCGCATGAACGCCGGGGCCATGGGCATCGAAACATTCGACCAGGTCGTCCGCGTCACTTTCCTCGACGAGGACGGCGTCATCCGCACCCGCGAGCGCGACGAGATCGCCTCCCGCTATCGCGACGTCCCCGAACTCCGCCGCAACTTCGCCCTCCAGGCCGTCTTCAAGGGCAAACGCGACACCCCCGAAAACATCAAGCAGCGCTGGAACGAATCCCGCGAAAAGCGCAAGGCCACGCAGCCCGTCGCCGCCTCCGCCGGATGCACCTTCAAAAACCCGGAGCAAATCCCCGCCGGAAAACTCATCGAAACCCTCGGCCTCAAAAACGAGCGCCGCGGCAACGCCGCCGTCTCCGGCGTCCACGCCAACTTCCTCGTCAACGAAGGCCGCGCCACCGCCTCCGAAGTCCTCGCCCTCATCGACGCCATCCGCGCCAAGGCCCGCGACGAAAAAGGCATCACCCTCGAAACCGAAATCAAAATCCTCGGCGAGGAAGAATTCACCTTCTGAAAATCCCAAATCCCAAATCTCAAATCCCCAATGTCCCTTAACGAAGTGACCATCTCCGTCGTCATGGGCGGCCCCGGCTCCGAGCGCGAGGTCTCGCTCGCGTCCGGCCGCGCCGTCGCCGGGGCAATGCAATCCATCGGCCTGCGCGCCACCGCCGTCGATCTGCCCGCCGCCTCGCTCGACGGCCTGCCCGCCGGCACCGGCCTCGTCTTCAACACCATTCACGGCACCTTCGGCGAGGACGGCGGCATCCAGGAGTTCTTGGAGGCGCGCGGCATCCCCTACACCGGCGCGGGCTCCGCCACCAGCCGCACCGCCTTCGACAAACACCTCTCCAAAGCCGCCTTCCTCGCCGCCGGTGTGCCCACCCCGCGCTCCGAAACGCTCGATCTCTCGCAACACGGCGCGCGTCCCACCCTGCCTCTCCCACTCGTCATCAAGCCGCCGCGCGAAGGCTCCAGCGTCGGCGTCCACATCGTCAAAGAGGAATCCCAGCTCACCGCCGCCCTCGCCGACGTCGCCCGCTTCGGCAGCGACGCCCTCGTCGAGGAATACATTGAAGGTCTCGAACTCACCGTCGGCATCCTCAACGAACGCGCCCTGCCCATCGTCCACATCATCCCGCCCGAAGGCGTGTATGACATGGCCAGCAAATACCCGTGGCTCTCCGGCTCCCAGGGCAGCCAGTACATCTGCCCCGCCGATCTCGACGAGGCCACCACCGCCGTCGTACAGGAAGCCGCCCTCGCCGCCCACCGTGCCCTCGGCATCGAGATCTACTCGCGCGTCGATATCCTCCTCGGCCCCGGCAACCGCCCGTTCGTCCTCGAAGCCAACACCATCCCCGGCATGACCGCCACCTCCCTCCTTCCCAAGGCGGCGGCCGCCGCCGGCATCGCTTTCCCTGAACTGTGCCGCCTCATCGCCGCGCGCTCGCTCGAAACCCCGCGTCACCGCAACTAGAAAAACCCCGCCCGCGCCATGCCCCGCAAACCCTCCAGCATCCTCGAAGTCCGCGTCAGTTCGCCGCGCCTGGTCTGGCTCGGCTTCTGCGGCATCCTCGCCCGCCTGGTGAAACTCGGTTTTCTCGCCGCAGTCCTCGCCGCCGTCTTCTGGGTCGGCCACCAGGGATACAAGCGCGTCATCCTCGACAACCCGGACTTCCGCCTCCGCGTCATCGACCTCAACACCAACCCCGTGCTCGACGAGCGCGGACTCGTCGAGCACACCGGCCTCGACCTCACCAGCAACATCACCCGCGTCGATATTGCCGCCATGCGCCGGGCTCTCGTCGACCATCCCGCCATCCTTGACGCCCGCATCGAGCGCCACCTGCCCGACACCCTCGTCGTCCGCATCGAGCACCGTGAACCCCGCGCCTGGGTCGCCGTCCCCGCCGCCGGCATGCCTGCCAACCGCGAACCCGGCGCACTTCTCATTGACACCGGCTCCGTCCCCTATCCCTGCCCCGCGCTCCAGTTCGACGAAGCCGCCGAACTTCCCGTTATCACCCTCCGCGAAGATGCCGCCCACCCCGTCGAGCCCGGTCGCAAGCTGCGCCACCCGCAGCTCCGCCAATGCATGCGCCTGCTCGACAGCGCCGCCGCCCATACCCCGGAGCTGATTGGGCGTATCGACACCCTCGAGCAGCCCAACGATTGGTCCTTCCGCGCCGCAACTCGTTGCGGCACCGTGGCCACATTCGGGTTGCGCGAGCACTCCCGCCAGCTCGTGCGCCTCGCTGCTGCGATAAACCATGCGCAGGACAGCGGGGACGCCATCGCCACCATCAACCTGATTCCCCGTGAGAATATTCCTGTAACTCTGGTATCCGACGTCCGCAATCCCGCCTCTGGATTCGCATCTCCCCCGCCTCGCGCCATTCCCGTCGAAATATATGCCGAGGAGCCCGATGGCGGACACACCGATCCGAGCGAACGCCGGGCCGAGGATTTGAATTCGCTTCTCAACCGCCGATAAGGTATCAGGCTTTCGCGCAATCCCAAGCACCATGGCCAAAACGAAAATCCAGGTTGGACTCGAAATAGGAACCAGCAAGACATGCTTCATCGTCGGCGAGGTGCGACCGGACACCGCCGTCAAGATTCTCGGTATCGGCAGCACCCGCTCCGTCGGTGTTCGCAAAGGCGAGATCTACGACTATTCGCTCGCCGCGAGCTGCGTCAAAGACGCCCTGGCCCAGGCCGAGGACGTCAGCGAGGTCGAGATCGGCAGCGTCTTCCTCTCGGTGACCGGCGCGCATATCCAGGGCACCAACCACCGTGGCACCTTTCGTATCCCCGAGGGCGAGGAAACCGTCACCCCCGAGCACATCGAGGAGGCCCGAAACATCGCGCGGAACCCGCCCATGCCCGAGGGCAACGTCCAGATCCACCCGATCCTGCGCCACTACATGCTCGATGGGCTCGATCAGCCATCCCCCCCCGTGGGTCTCTTCGGCACCACCATCGAGGCGGATTTCCACGTCATCCACGGCATCGCCAACCGCATCCACAACAGCATCAAGCTCGTCCGCGAAATGCCGCTAGAAATCGACGACGTCGTCTTCGCCCCGATCGCCGCCGCCCAAATGGCACTCGACCGTACCCACCGCAGCCAGGGCGCGCTCGTCATCGACATCGGAGCCGGCACCACCGACTACGCGCTCTATCTCGACGGAGCCATCATCGCCTCCGGCTGCATCCCCGTCGGTGGCGAGCACGTTACCAACGACATCCACCTCGTCACCGGCCTGCCCTTCTCCAAGGCCGAGAAACTCAAGATCATGGAGGGCAACGCCTCGCCCGACCCAGCCCACTCCGTCGGCAAGGCCCGCCTTGTCGATGAAAACGGCTTCGCCGAAGTCGAGGTGAACCGCTCCATCCTTAATGAGGTGATCCGCCAGCGCCTTGAGGAAACACTGCGCCTCATCAACGCCCGGCTGCCCGAAGGAGCCATCCGCAAACTCGGGGCCGGCGTTTTCCTTACCGGCGGCACCAGCCAGATGCGCGGCTTCGACAGCCTCGCCGCGGAAACATTCGGCCGTTCCATCTTCCGTCCCGAGACCAGCGAGCTGAGCGGCAGCCAGGCCAGCTTCCGCGACCCCCAGTTCTCCACCGCCATAGGCCTCATCCGCTACGCGCAGATCATGGAGGCCGAGAAATCCCCGCCGCCTGGCGCACTCCGGCGTCTGGTCGGCAGCTTCTGGCCGTTCTCCCGATAAATCAAACAAGCTCCTGCCCCGTCCCGAACAACCCCAACCCCGGAACACCCGAAACCATGATCCCTTACAACCGCGAAAATAAAACCCCGCTCTCCTCCTCCGCCGTCAAAATCATCGGCCTCGGGGGTGCCGGCACCAACATGCTCGAGCGCATCGCACTCGACGGCACCGACTCGGCCGAACTTCTCGCCCTCAACACCGACCTGCGCACGCTTGAAGCCAGCATTTCGCGTGAAAAAATCCAGCTCGGTAAAAACCTCACCAAGGGCCTCGGAGCGGGCGGCGACCCCGAACTCGGCCACAATGCCGTGATCGAATCCGAAAACGCCGTCCGCGAGGCCGTCCGCGGTCGCCGCATCATATTCCTCTGCACTGGCCTCGGCGGCGGCACCGGTTCGGGAGCCGCGCCCATCGTTACGCGCGTTGCCCGTGAGGAGGGTGCTTTCGTCGTCGTCTTCGCCACCATGCCGTTCGCATTCGAGGGACGCCGCCGTCGCGAACAGGCTGAGACCGCCCTCAACGAACTCGCCGTGCTCGCCAACGCCCTTGTCACCTTCGACAACAACCGCATGGGCGAACTCGTTCTTGCCAAGCAAGGCGTCCATGAGGCCTTCAACGCCGCTGACAAGATGATCTGCGAGTCAATCAAGGCCGTCATCCGCCTCGTCGCCCGCCCCGGCCTCATCAATGTTGGCCTCGACGACCTCGTCACCGCCCTGCGTACCACCCGATCGCGCTGCCTCTTCGGTTCCGGCATCGCCGACGGCAAGGACCGCGCCGCCCGCGCGCTGCGCAATGCCCTCGCCAGCCCTCTGCTCGACCAAGGATCGCTGCTCCACGAGGCACAGTCCGTCCTCGTCCATCTTTGCGGTGGTGAGAGTCTCACGCTTTACGAGATCGAGCTGCTCATGCAGCAGCTCCAGAAGCACGTCCCGGAAAAGGCCCATATTCTCTTCGGCGCGGCCATCGATCCCGCCATGGGCGATGAACTTTCCATCACCCTCATAAGCGCCCTGCCCGAGGACGCGCTCGCCAGCGCCCCCCGCGAATCCCTCACACGCGCCGGATCCGACGAATCCCCGTCGCTTGAACCCACCCAGGGCTTCACCGAACCGGAACAACCCGCCGCTACCGGGCCGGAACCAGAACCAGCCACCCCTCCGGCGGCACCCGCCACGTCCGATAACAAGGACCAGCGGCCTTTCGCCGAGCCCAACCCCGCCGATTCCGGCCCTGCCGACACATCACTCCCACTACTCGACCCGGTGCCTGAAGCCGAGGGGGAATCCGAGCCGGAACCGAAGAGCAGCTCCGGGCAAAAAGCAGGCAGCGGGAAACTGCCGGTCACCCAGGCAGACGACAAACCAATCAAAAGCACCACCGCCATCTCCGTCAAACCACCCGCCAGCGATGCCGAATCCCACGGCGATCCGCAATCGTCGGACCAAAAACCATCCCCGCCCCGCAAGACCATCCTGCCACCGCGCCGCAAACCCGCGGCAAAATCCGACACTTCCCCAGAGGATGACGATCTGGAGATTCCCGGAGATGAACCGCCCGATGACCCTGCCGTTACCAAGGATGGTGGCGAGGAGGACGAACCGGACACACCTGCGCCGCGACTTGCCCTTAACCTCAAACCCGACAAATCGCAGAGCGAACTCACCTTTGAATCCGTTCCACGCGGTCGCTTCCAAGGCGAGGATCCCAATGTCGTCGATGGCGAGGATCTCGACCTGCCGCCCTTCCTGCGGAAAAAGAAAAGCTGACCCACCCGCCGCTCCCGCACCATGCCGCGACCCGCCTCCGTATGGATCATCGCCGCCGGCCTGCTCGTCGCAAGCACCGGTATCTTCGGCCTGCAAACACTCGGCGCGGTCCTGGGCTTCCCAGTCCTCCATGGCTGCCTCACCCTCGGCGGGGCATTGGTCATCGTCGGCCTCTTTTCCATCCGCATGCCGTATCACGGCATCATCGGCGCCGGGGTCGTCGCCCTGCTCGGAGCCGCCCGCGGCCTCATGAACCTGCCCGACGTCGCGCGCTTCATCTCCGGCGACCGCCCGCGTGCCCACACCCCCCTCATCGAACTGGCCATCACCATCGTCTGCCTCATCGTCCTCGTCCACACCTTCCGCTGGCTCATGCGCGAACGCGTCCGCCGAATGCTGGCCGACGATTCCCGGTCATAACGCGGATGGAAAAACTGGTTGTCCGACACGCGAGTCAGCCATATTCGACGCGCAGCGCCGAGAGACAAAACATCGCGGCGGTATCGACGCGCAGCACGATGTTGCCGAGGCTGACGGGAAGAAATCCGGCGGCCAGCGCCGACTTGGTTTCCTCCGGCGAAAAATCGCCCTCCGGGCCGATGAGCAATTTGGCGGCGGCGGTGTCGGGATGCTTTCGCAGGATTTCGCGCATCGGCATGGCACCCGGAGCGAGCGACGCGACGACGCGCAGCTCGCCGGGTTCCGGATTCCCAAGCCCCGCCAGCCAGCCGTCGAGCGATTGCGTTTCGGTGATCGCCGGCAGTGTGTCCTGGCCGCATTGCTTGCAGGCCTCGATTGCGGCGCGACGCCACTTTTCCGCCTTGCCGCCGCCCGGGATCGCCACGGTGTGGCGGGTTACGAGCGGATCGATGGCCGTCACACCCAGCTCGACCGACTTGCGGACCACCGCATCCATGGTCTTCCCCTTGGGCACCGCCTGGGCGAGGGTGATGCGGGGCCGCGGCGGCAAGGGCGATTCCACTTCGCCGAGGCGGAGCGCGACGCGCTCGCGCGAGACCGCCAGCACCCTGGCACCGGCCCGGCGGCCCCCGCCGTCGAATACGACCACCTCGTCGCCCGCGCGCACGCGCAGCACTTGGGCAAGGTGCCGGGCTTCGTCGCCGGTGAGCGCCGGTTCCGGCGCTTGCCATTCGGCGGGCGGCAGCAGGAAGCGGGGCATCACTCGCGGGCGGTGGTTGAGGGCTTACAGGTCGAAGAAGCGCTTGGCCTTCTGTAGGAATCCCTCCTGAATTGGCGAGTTGTGCTGGCCGATGGAGTCGGCGAATTCGCGCAGTTTCTCCTGCTGGTCGCTGTTGAGCTTGGTGGGCACCTCCACCTGCACCCGCACGTGCAGGTCTCCGGTTCCGCCGCCGCCCAGCGCAGGCATGCCCTTGCCGCGCAATCGGAATACGGTGCCGCCCTGGGTGCCGGGCGGGATTTTGATCGAGGATTTGCCGCCGAGTGTGGGAACCTTCAACTCGCCACCGAGAGCGGCGATCGAGAAGGGCAGGGGCGCATCGCACGCGAGGTCGGAGCCTTCGCGCTCGAAAATATCGTGGTCGCGGATGTGGATGAAGACGTAGAGATCACCTGCCGCCCCGCCGCGCACGCCTGCGTCGCCATTGCCCGTCGAGCGCAGGCGGTTGCCGGTGTCCACGCCGGGCGGGATCCGTAGCTTGATGCGGCTCTCGCGCTGCACCCGTCCGTCGCCGCGGCAGGCGTCGCACGGGTCGGCGATGGTCTCGCCGGTACCGCGGCACTGCGGGCAGGTCGATTGCTGGATGAAAATGCCAGCCTGGCGGGCGACCACGCCGCGGCCGCCGCACGTCTGGCACGCGTTCACCCCGCCCGCGCTCTTGCTGCCGGATGAATTGCACTTCGCACAGCCGGTGTAGCGTTCGATTTCGAGTTCCCTCTCCACCCCCTCGGCGGCCTCCTCCAGGGTGATGTCCAGATCGTAGCGCAGGTCGCTGCCGCGCTGTTTGCCGGACCGCCTTCCACGCCCCCCGCCGCCGCCGAAAAACTCCTCGAATCCGCCGCCGAACGCACCGCCGAACACCTGTGAGAACAGGTCCATCGGGTCGTGAAACCCACCGCCGCCGGAACCTCCACCGCCGGGACCGCTGAATGCGGCATGGCCAAAACGGTCGTAAGCCGCGCGTTTGTCGGGATCGCTAAGTGCCTCGTAGGCCTCGCCGAGTTCCTTGAAGCGCTCCTCCGCCTTGGGGTCGCCGGGGTTTTTGTCCGGGTGCCATTTTACCGCGAGCTTGCGATAGGCCTTCTTGATTTCCGCCGAGTCGGCGGATTTCGAGACGCCCAGGATCTCGTAGTAGTCGCGTTTACCAGCCATGGACTTATCCCTCGCCTCCTTCCTTGCCGCCGTCGTCGGCCGGCGCGGCGGACACCACCACGCTGGCGGGGCGCAGCAATCGGTCGCGCAGCATGTAGCCGCGGCGCGAAACGCGGAGGATCCGCCCTTCCTCACCCTCCGCCTCCTCCTGTGAAACAGCGTCGTGCATGTTCGGATCGAACGGGACGTTCGTTGGAATCTCGGTGACGCCCTGGCCGGCGAGGAATTCGTCGAGCTGGCGGCGCACCATGTCCATGCCGATGTAGATCATCGAGGATTTGTCCTGCGCGGCGGACTGCATGCCCATCTCGAAGTTGTCGATCACCGGCAGCAGCTCCTCGAGCAGCCGTGCGTTCGCGTAGCGTACGGCCTCCTCGCGCTCGCGGGAGGTGCGTTTGCGCAGGTTGTCCATCTCCGCCGCTGTGCGCAGCGCGACCTCGCGCCATTTCGCTGCCTCGGCCTCAAGCTGCTCCCAAGGGTCAAGCTCCGGGTCTTCACCAGCCGCCTCCGCGGCTTCGGCATGGTCAGCGTCCGTGGCTTCGCGGCCTGTCGGGGTGTTTTCCGCTTCGGGGGCGTCTTCGGCGGGCACATCCTGCGATTTTTCCGCGGTGCCGTCAGCCTCGGGATGCGTTTTGTTCTCATTGTTGCGCTGCATGAGCGATGGGTATAGCCGGACCGCCCCTGCCGTCAACCCCCACGCGACAGGGAATTTCGTGTGGCATGTTCTGCAAAACCGGCTTCCGGCGGGAATTTGTGCTTGGTCATGCCATGGGGCGGGCGGTTATCATGGAATGCCAATCCAACATCCCGAACAACACCATGAAACGAATCGTCAGGCGCGTGCAATCGCTCAACGAGCGGGCCGCCGAACTCACCGCCGCCGCCGGGCAGCTGCCGGATCGCGTGACCGAACTGCGCCAGGCGATGACCGCCACGTCCGGCGAACTCAAGAACCTCAAGAGCGGCATCGAGGTGAACATGACCGATCTCCAGACCAGCCGCGAGGACGAGCTTGGAGAAGCGCTTGCCGAGGTGGCCGCCCACGCGCCGGTGCTCGCGGAGGCCGGCTTCATCCTCGACGGACTCGATGTCGAGGTCTGCCCTGAGCAACGCGTCATCGTGCAACTGGTGCGTCACGACGATATCGAAACCCTCGAGATCCAGGCCCTAATCCAGAAATACCAGCAGCAGAAAGCCGTGCGCGCCATCCTCTCCGCGATTCTCAAGGCCCGTGCGATGGTGGAAACCATCGAGATCGACGGGCTCGACTATCACAAACTGACCGTCGGCATCGGGCGGGTCCCGACGATCCGCCTCTGCTGGCGCGACACCTCAACCGATGCGTCGGTCTCCGCGGGCGGCGACATGTTTGCGGAAAACACCGCCTCCGGCCCGCAATCCAACCGAAAGAACACGGCTTTCCCGCAGGAGTCCTTTTTCGGCGCCCCCCCCGCGCTCACGCAGTCGGCCGTATCGGCAGACGCGGCTGCGACCGCAACGAACGGCGGGGAAATCCAAGCTGGTTCTGCTGCGGAGTCCGCGCCCGAGCCGGCGACCTTCGCCCCTCAACAGAAGACCCCGGTGGAGTCCGCCGGGAGACAGGCCGCAAGTCCGCCGCCGCTGCCGGCGAAAGGCGGACCGGAACCCGCACCATCGCCGCCGCCATTGCCCGCCGAAGATCCCCCAGACCCGCTGGCGAAGTTCAGGAAAATGCCGAACCTGAAACGCTGATTGCCGCCAACCACTCAGTCCCTGCAAGCGGGACCCGGTCACAATCTGGAATCATGGCTCCGAATCCTTCACCGTACCGCGCTCTTCCTTGAGTTCGGAGATGGTGACGTCGATCATGAGTTCTGATTTCGTGGGCGGATTTCATCCGCCACTGCCACGCGCTTCCCCGGTGGTTTCGATTTTTTCCGCCTGGGCGAGCGCTTTTTCGGCGGCTTTTTGGTGGGATTCGGCTTCCTCCGGGAGGTCGGCCTCGATGAGCAGGCCGGCGACTTTTTGCTTTTTGGCGGCGAAGGCGCGGAGTTCGGCGATGCGCTGCTTCTGCTCTTCGGTGAGGGCGGGCTTGGCCGGCGGGGGCGGGACGTCGCCGGCGAGGTGGCGGGTGGCGCGGGTATTGAGGGTGATGAGGCCGGCTTCGGCGAGTTGCCGGAGGTTGGCCCAGGTCGATTCGTCGAGCACCTGGAGCCTGGGCGGGGCGTCGCCCCAGCGGGTTTCCCGGAACAGGGCGAAGACGGCGGCGGCGCGGGATGGATCGCGCAGGACGGCGAGGACGACCGGGTTGTTGTCGCCGGGCAGCATGGCTTCCTGGCAGTGGACGAGCGACTGGCCGAGGGTGGCGGCGGTGCGTCGGGCGAAGGCCGCGGCGGGGTCGGATGCGGTGGGGTCGGATGCGGTGGGGTCGGATGCGGCGGTGGCCTGGGCTTCGGGGGCCTTGCCGTCGGGGGTGTCCGCGAGGAATTGTTTGAGGCGGGTGAGGTTGGCGTCGGCCCCGCGCTTGAGCTTGGTTTGTTCGAGGGATTCGTCGGAGCCGTCGAGCACGCCCTGGGCGAGGCTGGATTTGAGGGCGAGGGTTTCGAGCATGGATTGCTCGATGGTGTCCTCCGCAACGAGGTTGATGACGGTGACGGGGCGCTTCTGGTTTTTGCGCCAGGCGCGGGCGATGCGCTGTTCGAGCTTGGCGGGGTTCCAAGGAAGGTCGCAGTTGATGACGACGCTTGCGTTTTGCAAGTTCAGCCCGACGCCGCCGGAATCGGTTGAGAGGAAGAGGCGGCATCCGGGGTCTTCGCGGAAGGCGATGATCTCGCCCCGGCGCTTTTTCTGGGGCACGCTGCCGGTGTGCCAGGCGTGGCCGACGTCGTTGGCCTCGGCCCAGCCACGCACCTTGCGGAGCATGCCCTCCCATTCGGAGAAGATGATGATTTTGACGTCTGGATCCTGGAGCGCTTCGTCGAGGATTTTGGTGAGTTCGTCGAGCTTGGGGCAGTCCTCGCAGTCTTGGCCTTTGACGATGGATGGCGAGTCGCAGATCATGCGCATGATGCCGAGGTAGATCATGAGGCGCTCGGACTCCTCTTTTTTGAGCGGGCGCTTGAGCGACTGTTGGACGAGGCGGGAGACTCGGAGTTTGTATTCGTCGTATTCCATGCGCATGGCGCGGGTGAGTTTGACGAAGTGGTTGCGGTCGCTGCGGTCGGGGAGTTCGGTCTCGACGTGGTGCTTGCGGCGGCGGAGCAGCACGGGGCGCACGCGCTCGCGGAGGGCGGCGAGGTTCTTGTAATCCTCGGGGCGGCCCTTTTCGTTGAATTGATAGAACTCGCGGTTGAAGCGGAACAGCGGACCCAGCAGCGACGGATCGAGGAAATCGACGATGGAGTAGAGTTCGTCGATGCGGTTCTCGATGGGGGTGCCGGTGAGGACGAAGGCGTAGCGGCTCTGCAGGCGCTTGACAGCGCGGGCGGTCTTGGTGGCCCAGTTCTTGATGCGCTGGGCCTCGTCGAGCACGACGATGTCGGGCCGCAGGTGGGTGTTGATGTCGAGCGTGTCGGTGACGACCTGCTCGTAGTTGACGATGGTGAAGAACGGCGGGTTCGGATCGGCGTAGTGCTTGATGCGGGCGGTGCGCGGGCCGAAGACGATCTGCTGGGAAAGGGTGGTGAATTTCCCGATCTGCTCCTCCCACTCGGTCTTGAGCGAGGCGGGGGTGACGACGAGGACGCGCCGCGCTTTTCCAAAGTGGTGCAGCAGGGCGCAGGCGGCGATGGCCTGGATGGTCTTGCCGAGGCCCATTTCGTCGGCGAGCAGGGCGCGCTCGCCGAAGGCGAGGTGCAGCATGCCCTCGCGCTGGTAGGGGTAGAGCGGGTGCAGGGTGACGTGCTCGGGATGGCGGCCGGTGACGACGCCGTTCTCATATTCGCGGCGCAGGCGGAGGCGCTCGGCGGCGCGGCGGCGGGATTCGAGGAAGGGTTCGACGTCCTGCGAGAGGCGGACTTTTTTCGACCGCCGGAGGCGCGGGAGGATTTCCTCCGGGTCGTGCTCGTCGAGCAGGAACCCGGCGGGATCGAAGTGCTTGCGCAGGGCGGGGCTGATCTGGTTGCGGTTGCGCTCGATGGCGAGGCGGTCGCCGACGGGGACGAGATCGACGCGCGGGGAGGCGGATTTTTCCGCGGCCCTGAACTCGGCCTTGCGGCGGCGCTTGAGCCAGATGAGCGTCGCTTCGACGTGCTTGCAGGTGCCGAGGCCGGCGGTGCGGAAGTCGGGACAGGTGCAGGAAAACGCGCGCGCGCCGAGGTCGCGGATCTCGGTCTGATAGGTCATGCCGCTGGGCGATTTGACGGCGAAGTTGGCGAAGACCGGGTGGATCTCGTCGAGCGGGGTGACGGAGTGTTTCTCGTCGCGGGCGCGCTGGACGCGGCGGAGGATCTCGTCCTCGTCGGTGGTGCGCCAGTCGCTTGCGGGTGGTAGCGGGATGCCTTTCGACTTTTTCTTTTTCGCGGATTTCCGGGCGGGCATGACGCGTGGAGCATCGGGAACCGGCCAAGGCTTGGCAATTCGGAAGGCGGGTGGTTTTGACACGACCTGTAGGCTGGTGCAGTCCGTGATCCACCATCGCAGTCCGTCCCACGAGAAGATCGCCCTTTTCCGCTCGCTGTTTCGCGGGCGGGAGGACGTGTATCCGCGCCGCTTCGAGAACCGGCGCACCGGGCGCGCGGGCTACGCTCCGGCGTGCGGCAACGAATGGGTGCGCGGGATTTGTGAGAAGCCGCGGATCAAGTGCGCGGACTGCCGGCACAAGGCGTTCCTGCCCGTCACCGACGAGGTGATCCGCTGGCATCTATCGGGCAGGGACAACCACGGCAGGGACTTCGTCGCGGGCGTTTATCCGATGCTTGCGGACGAGACGTGCTTTTTCCTCGCCATCGATTTCGACAAGGAGAACTGGCGCGACGACGTGCTCGCGGTGATGGCGGCCTGCCGCCGGTTGGAGATCCCCGCCGCGCTGGAGCGGTCGCGCTCGGGAAACGGCGGGCACGTCTGGTTTTTCTTCTCCCGGGCGGTCCCGGCATGCCAGGCCCGCAAGCTCGGCTCGGCGGTTCTGACGGAAACGATGGAGCGGCGCCCGGAGATCGGCCTCGCCTCGTATGACCGGTTGTTCCCGAATCAGGACACGATGCCGAAGGGTGGCTTCGGCAACCTGATCGCGCTGCCGATGCAGAAGGCGGCGCGGGCCGGCGGCAACAGCCTGTTCGTCGATGACGAATTCCAACCCCTGCCGGACCAATGGGCGTTTCTATCAGGAGTCGGCCGTCTTTCGCCCGAACGCGTCGGGGAACTTGTGCGGGATATGGAGCGTCGCGGGCATGTGACGGGTGTGCGCTTCGCATTGGTGGAGGAGGATGCGGACGAGGAACCATGGAACTCCCCGCCCTCGCGCCGTCGGCGCGAGGCACCGCTCAAGGGCACACTGCCTGGGGAACTGCGGCTCGTGCTGGGGGACCAGATTTACCTGAGCAAGGAGGAAATGCCGCCCCAGCTCCGCAACCGCCTCATCCGGCTGGCGGCGTTCCAGAATCCCGAGTTCTACCGCGCCCAGGCGATGAGGCTCTCGACCTACAACAAGCCCCGCGTCATCGGCAGCGCCGAGGATCTGCCCGATCACATCGGCCTGCCGCGCGGATGCCTGGATGATTTACTTGCTTTTTTGAAGCAATCGAAAATCAAGCCCGTCATCCGCGACGAGCGCGTGCGCGGGGAGAAGCTGGATGTCCGCTTCGCCGGCACCCTGAGGCCCGAACAGGAAGCGGCGTCAGCCGCGATGCTGGCCCATGACACCGGCGTGCTTTCCGCCACCACCGCATTCGGCAAAACCGTGCTCGCCGCGCACCTGATCGCCGCGCGTGGCGTGAACACGCTCGTCCTCGTGCACCGCCAGCAGTTGATGGACCAATGGGTCGGGCGGCTTGCCACCTTTCTCGATGTGCCGGAAAAATCGATCGGGCGGCTCGGCGGCGGGCGCAGGAAGCTCACCGGCGGCCTCGACGTCGCATTGATCCAGAGCCTCGTCCGCAAGGGGGTGGTGGACGACCGGGTGGCGGATTACGGCCATGTGATCATCGACGAATGCCACCACATGTCGGCCCGGAGTTTCGAACTCGTCGCCCGGCGGGCCAAGGCGCGCTATCTCTGCGGCCTTTCCGCCACGGTCACGCGCAAGGACGGCCACCATCCGGTCATCTTCATGCAATGCGGCCCGGTGCGGCACCGGGTCGATGCGAAACAACAGGCGGAGGCCAGGCCATTCAATCATCATGTGATCGTGCGTCCCACCGGGTTCCGCCCGGCGTCCGGACCGGATCCCGACCGGCGGATCGAATTCCAGAACCTCTGCGCCGAACTGGTCGGTTGCACCCGCCGCAACGAAATGATCCGCGACGAAGTGCTCGCCGCGCTTCGCGAGGGCCGTGCGCCGCTGGTCCTCACCGAACGCACCGAACACGTCGAAGTCCTCGCGGATCTGCTCCGCCCGCATGTGGCGAATCTTGTGGTCCTGCAGGGCGGCATGGGCCGCAAGGCGCTGCGGGCCGCAATGGACGCGCTGGCCGATGGCCCGGAAAGCGGAAGCCGGGTGGTGATCGCCACGGGCAGGTTCGTCGGCGAGGGTTTTGACGATCCGCGTCTCGACACGCTGTTCCTCACCATGCCGGTCTCGTGGCGCGGCATCGTCGCTCAATACGCAGGCCGCCTCCACCGTCTGCACGATGGCAAGCGCGAGGTGCGCGTCCACGACTATGCCGACCTCGACGTGCCGATGCTCTCGCGCATGTTCGACAAGCGCTGCGCCGGTTACGAGGCCGTGGGCTACACGATCCTGCTGCCGGCGAGCGCCCTGCCCGGCTGGCCCGCCGAAGTCCCGCTGCCCATCGATTCCGCATGGAAAAACGACTACTCCGCGAGCATCCGCCGCCTCATCCGCGATGGCGTTGATGTGCCGCTGGCGGGCCTTTTCATCACCGCCGCCGCGCCCGCGTCCGACGAGCAACGCGCCCGCAGCGCCGCCGAGGCGTTTCTTTTCAAACGCCTCGAATCACTCGCGGAGACATCAGGCCTTTTCCGACTCAACGCCAAGCTGCCCATCCCCTTCGACAACTGGAGCGAGATGGAGGTCGATCTTTATTGCGCCGAACTCCAGCTCGCCATCGAGATCGACGGGCCGCAGCACCTCAACGACCCCGCCGCCTACCGCCGCGACCGCCGCAAGGACGCGCTGCTCCAGGAAAACGGCTGCCACGTCCTGCGCTTCCTCGCCGACGACCTCTCCAAACACCTCGACGCCACGCTCGACGCGATCCTGAGAGCCGTCGCGCATCGGCGCGGGCGGAACGGGATCATCCTTTAAGATGCAGAAACCGCAGTCCGTCGAACGTGGCGAAATCCGAATCGAACGACACCACCCGGGCGCTGGCGGCGTGGGCAACCGCCGCGATCCAGGCGTCGGTCCAGCGGGATGCGGTGAAACCGGGCTGTTGTGTCCAGTTGGCGAAGTGTTGCTCGGCAAGCAGGGATTCCTCAATAAAACGGACATCGGGCAAGGCGGCGTAGGCCGAATAGGCAGCCCATGCCTCCGCGACGGTGAACGGATTCCCGGACATCACTTTCGGATGCGTCAGCAATCGCAGCAGGCCCAACATCGTCACACGACAAAATGCGAAGCACGGAAGCGATTCTTGTTCCCAGTAGTGGCTGGCACGGATGTGGTGCTGGTGATCCGGATCGGTGAGCGCCAGCCAGACGTTCAGGTCGGGAACATCAAGGTCTTTCATGGATTTCCCCGGTCGTGAGTATGGAATCGATTTCCTGGTTGCCCAGTGCGGCATTCACATGGCCCGTGGCCTTGCGGATTCTCGGCAAGGGACTCCGGGAGCGAGGATGCGTCCCGCTTGACGGACTTTGCAAGCCGGCCTCAATCAGTTCCGCCACCAAGTCCTTCAGCTTCTGCCCACGCAGCGCGGACTCCGCTTTAAGGCGGCGGAAAATCGGATCGGGTAAATCCAGTGTGGTTCTCATAAAAATGCTTTTATGCGGTAAATCCGGGATTGCAAGACGGATTTTGGGTTTCACGAAGAGTTTTTCGAACACGGTTCACCTACAGTTATTTGTTGAAACCGGCTCAACGGCGCATACAGCTTGAGGAGGGTGGACTCACTTGCGGAGGGCATGGCTCAGGGATGTGCCTCCCGGAGTTCGTCCCACAGGGACCGGGAGTCGCTTATCCGCAGTCGGTTTTTGACATCCGGGCGGTGAGGGTCACACTTGCCGCCCGTGAAGAGTGAGGCGCAAACGGAATTTGACATCAATCTTCCACCGGCACCGGCGGCGGCGAAGATGGATCTGACCATCAAGAGCGGGGATTCGCAGGTGCTGACTCCGGCGCAGGAGGAGTTCAACAAGCGGATCAAGGCGCTGGAAAAGGCGCGCGCCTCATACGACCGCAAGCGGGCACGGCTGGACAAGTATCTGGCGGTCTGCCGCAACGAGCTGATGCCATGGGTCGAGGCGCGCAACCGGCAGGAATGCGAAATGATCTTTCTCGTTGCGGACGCGCACCGGTCGATGAGGCTCACGGCGCGGCGGCGCACGGCGCTGGAAGGCCTGCTGCTGTGTAAAATCTCGGACCTGCGCGAGGATTCCGTCGGCCTCGGTGAGGAGGAAATGGCGAAACTGGACGCGCTCTGCCACGAGCTTGACCCGCCCGACGAATCCGATGGCCCGGAGCCGGACGACGAGGAATCCGAAGCCCGCGACCGCGAGGAATTCGAGAAATTGCGCGCCATGCTCGAAGACGCCGCCCGCCATTCCGGGGTGGACCTCGACCTCAGCGGGCTGAACCCGGACATGGACCCGGAGGAATTCGAGCAAATCGTGATGGAGCGCATGCAGGCGGCTGTCAGGGAAGCGGATTCGGCGGCCGGAAACGCGCAACCCGGCCGCAAAACCCGCCGCAAACGCAAGCCAAGCAAAGCCGCGCTGGAGCGCGAACGCCTGAAACAGGAGGCCGAGGAGGCGAAGAAGCGGGACTTCAAATCACTCTACAAACAACTCGCCAAGGTGCTCCATCCCGACCTTGAGGCCGACGCCGGCCTGAAAGCGCAAAAGGAGGCCTGGATGAAACGGCTGACCACCGCCCGCAACAGCGGCGACCTGCGCGAGATGCTCGCCATCGAGGTGGAATGGCTTGGCCGGGAGGCGGGCAATCTCACGCAGGCGGCGGACGACAAGCTCCGCGTCTATTCCATGGTGCTCAAGGAGCAGCTCGCGGAACTCAGGCAGCGCACCAGGATGCTCCCGCACGAGCCGGAATACATGCCGCTGCGCCGGTTCATCACGCCGGATGACGACCGGCTCAACGCCAACATAATCAAGCCGCGGTTGTTCGCGCGAATCGACGCGTTGAAGGAGATGACGGACATCCTCCGCGCCGGCGGCGCGGAGGCGCGGAAGCTGATCCACGACAGCGCGGATCAGCACGCGCGGATTTTCGGGGTCTGAGTTGTCGAGCAAGGACGCTCCGCGGTTTGCTCATCCGCTTGCTTCATTCGCAATTCCGCCCGTCATGACAGCAGATCCTTCACCGCCTCGCGCTCTTCCTTGAGTTCGGCGATGGTGGCGTCGATTTTCTCCTGGCTGAAGGCGTCGATGGGCAGGCCCTGGACGACCTCCCAGGTACCGTCCGCTTTGGTGCGGATTGGCATGGAGGCGATGAGGCCGGGTTCGATGCCGTAGGAACCATCCGAACAGACGGCGACGGAATGCCAGTCGCCGTCCGGAGTCGGGCTGATCAGGGCCTTCATGGTATCCAGTGCGGCGTTGGCGGCGCTGGCGGCGGAAGAGGCACCGCGGGCCTTGATGATGGCCGCACCCCGCTGCTGCACGGTGGTGATGAACTCGCCCCTGAGCCACTCCTCGTCGCGGATGACTTCCGTGACCGGCTTGCCTTCGATTTTCGCGTTGGTGAAATCCGGATACTGCGTGGCGGAGTGGTTGCCCCAGATGCAGAGGTTGGTCACGTCGGAGGCATGGACGCCGGCTTTCGAGGCGAGCTGTGATTTGGCGCGGTTCTCGTCGAGGCGGGTCATCGCGAAGAAGCGGTCCTCGGGCACACCCGCCGCGTTGCGCATTGCGATCAAAGCGTTGGTGTTGCACGGATTGCCGACGACGAGCACGCGGACATCCTTGGCGGCGTTGCGTGCGATCGCCTTGCCCTGGCTGGTGAAGATCTTGCCGTTGATGCCGAGCAGGTCGCCGCGCTCCATGCCCGCCTTGCGCGGAACAGAGCCGACGAGCAACGCCCAGCTGGCCCCCGTAAACCCTTCGTCGAGGTCCGTCGTCGTGATGATGCTGTTGAGCAGCGGAAAGGCGCTGTCATCAAGCTCCATGACGACGCCGAGCAGCGCGGGCAGCGCGGGTTCGATCTCGATCAACCGGAGTCTGACCGGCTGGTCTTTGCCGAAAATTTCACCGGTGGCGATGCGGAAAAGGAGGGCGTAGCCGATTTGGCCGGCAGCGCCGGTAACGGAAACAGTGATGGGTGGCTTCATGTTGGATGGGTGGTTTCGTGTTCCTTGAAACACGGACGGTGTAGCCGCGGACCGGGCCGGGCGTCAACCGGCATCGGCCGCAATGGCGGAGGATGCGTGGAATTCCGCAAGCAAGGCGCAGCCGGCGGTCACGTGTTGAAGCGCCGGGCAATCCTGCGGAACGGATTTCCGTTGGCGGCGAACCACGCCTGCCCGGCATCGGTCTCCCGCAGGCCGGCGCGGGTGACATAGACTTCGGCGCCATGACCGACGCGGTTGTAGAGATCGATGACCTCCTCGCAGCACATGCGGATGCAGCCGAAGGAGACGGGTTTTCCGAGGTTCCGCCGCTCGGGGGTGCCGTGGATGTAGATGTAGCGGGGAAAGGCGTTCCGGTTCCACGGCTCGGTGCCGCGCAGCCAGAGGATGCGCGAGACGATCGGGTCGCGGCCGGGGGCGTTCGGCGGGAGCACCTCGCCGGTGGGCCGGCGGCTGCGGAACACCGCGCCCTGGGGCTGGCCTCCGCCGATCTTGCGGGCGACTTCCATGCGGCCCAGCGGTGTGCGGTAGCTGCCAGGCTGGTCGCCGAGACCGAACTTCGAGGTCGAGATGCGGTAGGTCTTCACCGGCTCGCCGTCGGTGACGAGGAGCATCCGCTGGTCCTTGACGCTGACGACCATCCTGTTGCGGTCATCCTTGGCGAGCGGGATCGACCCGCAGCTCGAAAACAACACCGCCGATGCGATGCAGAAAGCCATCGTAACCAGGGATTTGAAGGGCATGGGGATTGGTGGTTCAGAAGGTTGTCTTGTCGGTCGCGACCACGGCGGCGCGGGATTCCCCGCCCGCCGACTGGATCATGCCTTGCAGCGAGGACAGCGAGGTGTAGAAAAAACCGATGGGAAACGGCATGAGCAGCACCGCTGACGGATAACGCCCGTTCATCGCCGCGTCGATCACAATAAACAGGAAAAAGAACCCGAACATCAGCTCGACGAACGGGGTGAGCGTCTTCATCGCCCGGTAGGAGCTTTTTTTCCAATCCGCCCCGCGTTCACGGCCGATGCCGTATTTCGGGGTGCGGACGAAGCCGGTCTGGTGGTTGCAGAGCGCCTCGATCACGGCCTTTGCGTTGTTGACGGACATGCCGATGCCGAGTGCGAGCAGCAGCGGCAGATAGGGAATCTCGCGCCACCACTCGGACGGGCGCACTGCCTTCTGCGCGACCATGTAGAAAAGCAACACCGACACCGAGGCGAAGAAAAAGATCGGCACGTTGATGATGTAGTAGGTGAATGGCCCGAAATCCGGCTGCCACTGCTGGTTCGGATATATCAGGAAACACAGACAGATGAGCAGCAGGTAGGCGAAGTTCGAGGTGAGATGGGCGGTGGCCTCCAGCTTGCATGCCAGCGGGGCGTCGCTGCGCCAGATCGCGGGCAGCACTTTTTTGCAGACCTGGATCGATCCCTTGGTCCAACGGTGCTGCTGGCTTTTGAAACCGTCCATGTCCACGGGCAGCTCGGCCGGAGTCTCGACGTCGTTGAGGAAAATGAAGCGCCATTTCCTGAGCTGGGCGCGGTAGCTGAGGTCCATGTCCTCGGTGAGGGTGTCGTGCTCCCAGCCGCCGGCGTCGGTGATGCATGACTTGCGCCAGATGCCGCCGGTGCCGTTGAAGGTGAAGAAGCGTCCGGAGCGGTTGCGGGCGGTCTGTTCGAGTTCGAGGTGCCCGTCGAGGAACATCGCCTGGAGGCGGGTGAGCACGTTGTAGGAGCGGTTCAGGTGGCCCCAGCGCGTCTGGATCATGCCGATGCCCGGATCGGTGAAGTAATGGATCGTTTTTTGCAGCAGATCGGGGTTGGGAACGAAGTCCGCGTCGAGAATGAGGAGGTATTCGCCCTTGGCGGAGCGGCTGCCGTTTTCCAGCGCGCCGGCCTTGAAGCCGGTGCGGTCGGTGCGGTGGATGTGCTCGGCGTCGAATCCGCGTTCCCGCAGCCGGTCGATGCCATCGCGGCAGATGCCCACTGTCTCGTCTGTCGAGTCGTCGAGCAGTTGGATCTGCATCCTGTCCCGCGGGTAATCGAGTTTGGAAACGGCCTCGAGCAGACGGTCCACAACGTGCATTTCATTGAAAACCGGAAGCTGAACGGTGACCACGGGCAGTTCCCGGAACCGCTCCATCGGCTCGGGCCGCTTGCGCGAATGGCGCAGGTAAAGGTAGATGATGGTCAGACGGTGCGAACCATAGCCTGCCAAGCCCAGGAGCACTACGATGTACGAAGCATACCAGATCGGCGATGTACAGTCCATGGGTGTCAGGTTCTAAAAGGAAGAAGTGCGGAAAATGTTCAGCTGGAAAGCCGGATACAAAAACGTGGGCGCATTACTATGCGATGCGCATGCGCATGGCGCGCGGAAATCACCACCTGTATGCCTGATTGTCAAGCTTGTGAAGGCAGGATCCGATGCCATGCGCACCTTCATTCGCACAGACCCTCCGGCCGGTCACCCGCCCACCTGCACCTCGCGCCCCAGCTCCCCCAGCTCCCGCAGCATCGTGGCCTCCGCACTCGCATCCGTAATCACGCAATGGATCTCCTTGAGATCCGCGAAGAAGAACGATGCTTTCCGCCCCAGTTTCGTGTGGTCCGCCAGAAACACCACCTCTTCGGACGTCGCGATCACCCGCTCCTTGAAGGCCGCCTGCCGCGCATTGCTTTCGCTCGCCCCGCGCGCGGAATCCAGTCCGCTGCCCGAGAGAAAGGCCCGGTGGATATTATAGCGCTGCAGCGACTTCTCCGCCGTAAGGCCCACGAACGAACGCGATTTCGCGTCAAACAAGCCACCGGTACTCATCAAATCCAGGTTCGGCCGGTCGGCCAGCGCCGTCAGCACGTTCAGCGCGTTCGTCAGGATCGTCAGCGGCAGGTCGGGCAGAAACTCCGCCAGCGTCAGCACCGTGGAACTCGCATCCAGGAAGATCGTCTCGTTCGCCCGGATCCGGCTCGCCGCCTGTTTCGCGATCGCCCGCTTTTCCGCCCGTTGGATTGCCTGCCGCTCGATGAATGCCAGCTCGCGCCTCACCCGCTCCGGCCGGCTCGCCCCGCCGTGCATCCTCACCAGCTCACCCCGCTTTTCCAGAACCTCGAAATCCTTCCGCACCGTCTCGTCCGACACCGCCAGTGCCGAGGAAACTTCCGTCGTCCGCAACGAACCAGCATGGCCGAGCAAATCCAAAATCCTGCGGTGTCGTTCGATTGCGAGCATGAAGTTTTTGTAAAATTCTGCGTTTCTCTGGGAGATTTTGGTGTTTTTGATTGACTTGTCAACAAAATCCAATAAAAACCAAATCCAGCCATGGCAGCTACGCTTCCACCCAACACTCCCAGAGCCGTCGTCGAGCGCCTCGTGCGCGAGCAGATCTACGCCAGCCTCGGACTCCCACTGCCGGCCTCGGCGAGCGCGCCCAACGCCTTGCTCGTCAACATTTCGGCCCGCCACTGCCACCTCACCCAGGAAGCTGTCGAAGCCCTTTTCGGCTCTGGCCACCAACTTACCCCGATGAAAGGCCTCTACCAGGAAGGCCAATTCGCCGCCAAGGAAGCCGTCACCCTGATCGGTCCGCGCAGCCGGGTCATCTCCAACCTCCGCATCCTCGGCCCCTGCCGGTCGCTCAACCAGGTTGAGCTTGCCTATACCGACGCCATTTCCCTGGGTTTCGACATTCCCGTCAAAATGTCCGGCGACATTGATGGTACCCCCGGCTGCATGCTCATGGGGCCCAACGGTTACTTCGAACTGCCCCAGGGCGTGATCCGCGCCCAGCCCCACGTCCACATGCACCCGGACGACGCCGCCTTCTACGGCGTCAAGCATCTTGACGTCATGAAGCTGAAAATCCACGGCCCCCTCGCCATGACATTCGACAACCTCGTCGTCCGCGTCGATCCCTCTTTCAAACTCGAAGTCCACATCGACACCGACGAAGGCAACGCCTGCGGCCTCAAACCCGATACCTTCTGCGAACTCGTCAGATAAAAACAAAATCACCACCTCACCAAACGACCCCCGTCCATAACCCCAAAATACCAAACAGACATGAGTGCACTCGGCATGATAGAAACCAAAGGCTACGTCGGCAGCGTCGAAGCCACAGATGCGATGGCGAAAGCCGCGAACGTCCAAATCATCGACCAGGTCCAGATCGGCGGCGGCTTCATCACCGTCATCGTCAAGGGCGACGTCGGCAGCGTCAAGGCCGCCATTGATTCCGGAGCCGCCGCCGCCGGCCGCGTTGGGGAACTCATCTCCTCCCACGTCATCGCCCGCCCCCACCCCGAACTTCTGGGCCAATTCGGCATCGCGTGAACTTTCCGGCGCTGAAAACTGAAAACCAAACTCTAGCAAACAGAAAACCATGTCCAAACAAGCCATCGGCATCCTCGAAACCAAAGGCCTCATCTCGCTTCTCGAAGCCTCCGACGCCGCCCTCAAAGCCGCCGACATCCACATGACAGGCTGGGAAAAAATCGGATCCGGCCTCGTCACCGGATTCTTCTCCGGCGATGTCGCCGCCGTCAAGGCCGGCCTCGACGCCGCCGCCTCCGCCGCTTCCAACTTCGGCGAAGTCGCCTCCGTCCAGGTCATCCCCCGCCCCCACGACGACCTCGCCAAATTCGGCCCGTGGCTCGGCTGAGCCGCCTCCGGCGGCGTTTGAAATTTCAAATCTCAAATTTCAAATCCAATGCTTCTGCTCATCGCCAACCTCGGCTCCACCTCATTCAAATACCGCCTCTTCCGCATGACAGGAGAGGCGGCCGAGGTGCTTGCCCGGGGTGGCCATGAGCGAGTGACCGACCACGCCGTCGTCATCGACGAGGCCCTCGCCTCCCTTCAGCGCGACGGGATCATCCAATCCCCCGACGACATCCAGGCCGTCGGCTTCAAAACCGTCCTTGGCAAGGACCTGAGCGGCTGTGTCATCGCCGACCAAGCTGTCATTGATGCCCTTGAAGGTTTCGCCGAAGTCGCCCCCGCCCACAATCCGCCCTACGCCAACGGCATCCGCCAGTTCGCAAAAGCCCTGCCAAAAGCCAAGCTCGTCGCCCTCTTCGAGACCGCCTTCTACCAGTGGACCAGCCCCGCGTCCGCGCACTATGGCATCCCCAAGGCATGGCGCGACATCGGCATCCGCCGTTACGGCTTCCACGGAGCCAGCCACAAATTCATCGCCGAACGCTCCGCCGAACTTCTCGGACGCACCGACGTCGCCGAAGCCACGCGCCGCCTCTATCTTGACGGCCCGCAACCCATCGATGGCCCTCCCCTCCGCGTCATCTCCTGCCACCTCGGCGGCTCCAGCTCCGTCACCGGCATCCGCAACGGCGTCGCCATCGGCACCAGCATGGGCTTCTCCCCGCAGAGCGGCCTCCCGCAAAACAACCGCGTCGGCGACCTCGACTCCGGGGCCATTCCCTATGCCATCAAAAAACTCGGCATCTCCCTTGAAGAAGCCGGCCGCCAACTCACCAAAGAGTCCGGCCTGCTCGGTCTCTCCGGTGTCTCCAACGACATCCGCGACATCACCGCCGCAGCCAACAAAGGAAACGCCGACGCCCAACTCGCCATCGACGCCCTCGTTCACTCCATCCGCCACTGGATCGGTGCCTTCATGATCGAACTCGGCGGCATCGACGCCCTCGTCTTCACCGCCGGCATCGGCGAAAACAACCCCGCCATCCGCGCCGCCGTCTGCACCGCCCTCGAACCCTTCGGCCTCCACCTCGACTCCGAAAAAAACGCCGCCACCCGCGCCACCGAAGCCGACCTCAGCCAGGAAAAATCCCCCGCAAAAATCCTCCTCATCCCCGCCAACGAGGAACTCGTCCTCGCCCGCGAAGTCTCCCGCAAAATCACCGTAGCAGGCGCCTCCGGCTCCTGTCTTCAAAATGTAGCAGGAGTCTCTGACTCCTGTTCTCCACTCGTAACAGGCGCCTCCGGCTCCTGATCTTCACACAGCACCAAGCACCAAGACCAAACCAAAACACCATCATGGCCAAACCAGCAGTAGGACTCATTGAAATCCGCGGACTCGCCGGACTCGTCGTCGGCGTGGACGCCATGCTCAAATCCGCCAACGTCGAGCTTGCCGGCCCGATGAAGCAAATCGGCAACGCCCTGTGCAACGCCGTCGTCACCGGCGATGTCGCGGCCGTCAAGGCCGCCATCGATTCCGGGGCATCCGCAGCCGCCGATGCCGGAGCCGAGGTCATCAGCGCCCACGTCATCGCCCGCCCCGACGAATCCATCGAAGCCGTCATCCCCAAAGCCCCCGCCGCCCGCTCCGCGAAAAAATAAGGCAGGGGAAACAGCCCATTGGTGAGAGCGGATGCCGGAGAACAAGCACTCCGACCGGCGCCTCCAGGCACAAAGGACAAAGCACCAAGCACCAAGCACAAAGCACCCATGTTCCTTGCCCAAGTCATCGGCCAGGTGGTCTCCACCAAAAAGGACGAGCAGATGGTCGGAAAGAAGCTGCTCCTGATCCGCCCCAAGCTCATCGACGACAAGGATCCGTCCAAATTCAAGGACGGCGCCAACACCATCGTCGCAATCGACACCGTCGGGGCCGGTGAGGGTGAGTTGGTCATGTTCTGCCAGGGCAGCTCCGCCCGCGCCGCCCGGGGACTCAAGCAGATCCCCGTCGATGCCGCCATCACCGCCATCATCGACCGCGTCGAAGTGCAGGGCAAAACCCTCTACAGCGGCGGCTGAAGAGCATTCGGCGATTTTTTTTAACCACTGAAACACTGAAAACCACTGAGTTCACTGAATTTTTAATGAATCAATAATCCAAATCTTTCTTCTCAGTTCCCTCAGTGGTTCTCAGTGCTTCAGTGGTTAAAAAAGCCTACTTCCCCAACCGACTCCCAAACCAGGAATGAACACCCTCGACCCCGCCACCATCCGCTCCGTCGTCGAATCCGTCGTCGCCAAGCTCTCCGAATCCCAGGCTCCGGCAGCCCACCCGGCCAAAAAAGAATCCTGCGGTTGCCACAGCACATCGACCTTTGCCGGCAAAAACGGTGTCTTCACCTGTGCCGACCAAGCCGCCCAAGCGGCCCACGACGCCCACCTCCAACTCATCAAACTCGGCGTCGCCGGCCGCGCCAAAGTGATCGAGATCGTCAAACACCTCGCCGTCTCCAACGCCACCGAGTGGGGCACCTTCGAGATGAACGAGACCAAAATCGGCCGCCTCGACCACAAGATTGAAAAACTCCTCATCACCAAAAACGTCCCCGGCACCGAGTGGCTGCAACCCTACGCCCTCAGCGGCGACGGCGGCATCACCCTCGAGGAATACGCCCCCTTCGGAGCCATCGGCGCCATCCTGCCCGTCACCCACTCCGTGCCCACCCTCACCGGCAACGTCATCAACATGGTCGCCGCCGGCAATTCGATCGTCTTCAACCCGCATCCCGGCGGTGCCAGGAGCGCCGCGATGGCCGTGCGCGCCTACAACCAGGCCATCCACCGCGAACTCGGAATCGACAACCTCATCACCACCATCGAGGAACCCACCCTCGATTCCTTCGACGCCATCTGCAAAAACCCCCACATCCCGCTCCTCGCCATCACCGGCGGCCCCGCCGTCGTCAAGGCCGCCATGAAGTCCGGCAAACGCGCCATCTGCGCCGGCCCCGGCAATCCCGTCGTCGTCGTCGATGAATCCGCCGACCTCGCAAAAGCCGCCGAAAGCGTCATCGCCGGCGGTGCCTTCGACAACAATCTCCTCTGCATCGGCGAAAAAGTCGTCTTTGTCGTCGCCTCCGTCTTCAACCGCTTCTGCGAGGAACTCTCCAAAGCCGGGGCCGCCCGCCTCAACGCCGCCCAACTCGAAAAACTCACCGCCGCCGCATTCACCATCAAACCCGGCGAGGGCGGCGGATGCGCGCAAGCCGTCCTCAACCGCGAACTCATCGGGGCCGACTCCGAAAAACTCGCCGCCCGTGCCGGAGCCACCATCCCGGGCGGCACCCAAATGCTCTTCGCCGAAACCGACGCCGACCATCCCTTCGTCCAGAAAGAGCAGATGATGCCCATGATGCCCGTCGTCTCCTGCCCCGACTTCGAGACCGCCGTCCGCGAAGCCAAACGCGCCGAACACGGCTACCGCCACTCCGCCATCATCCACACCCTCGACGTCAACCACATGACCCGGATGGCAAAGGAAATGGACACCACCATCTTCGTCAAGAACGGCGCGTCCGTCGCCGGCCTCGGCCTCGGCGGCGAAGGCTACCTCTCCTACTCCATCGCCACCACCACCGGCGAAGGCATCACCACCCCCAAAACCTTCACCCGCGTCCGCCGCTGCGTCCTCGTCGAAAACCTCCGCATCATCTGAAAAAACCTCAAATATGAAATTTCAAATCTCAAATCCATGATCCCCGCCCTCGTCGTCGGCCATGCCACCAGCACCCACTGCCATCCATCCCTCAAGGGTCGCAGGATGCTGCTCTGCCAGCCGACCGATCCGGAGGGCAACCTCACCGGCGCGCCCATGGTCGCCATCGACCTGTTCGGCGCCGGCCTCCACTCCAAAGTCTTCGTCTCCACCGACGGCATCGGCGCCCGCCACCTCGTCCACGACGCCACCTCCCCCATCCGCAACTTCATCCAGGGCGTCATTGATTGATTTCAAATTTCAAATCCAACAATGCGCCTCTGCCAGGTCATCGGTCGTGTCACCCTCAACCTCCAGGATCCCTCCTACAAAGGCGGCCGCTGGTTGCTGGCCAGCCCGCTCGATCCCGCGCAACTCAACGACGCCTGCCAGGCCATGCAGCCCGTCACCAAACAATTCACCCTCGTCACCTACGACAACCTCGGGGCCGGTGAAGGCGATATTGTCGGCGTCGTCGAAGGAGCCGAAGCCACCGCCCCGTTCGATCACGACATCCCCATCGACGCCATCACCGTCGCCATCTTCGACACCATCTCATACCAACCACCCATCTCATGAGCAAAAAAGTATTCACCGCCGCCGACATCGAAGCTCTGCTCAAATCCGGCAAGTCCGCCGCCGACATCCCCGCCGACGCCGTCCTCACCCCTTCCGCACGCGACGCACTCGCTGGCACGGGTTCCCGCATCGCTCGCACCGCCACGCCCACCCCGGTTGCCGAGCCCATTCTCCCCGACTACGAATACCACTGGACCCCCGGCTCGGATCCCAAAACCCCCGCCCAGATCGAGGCCTTCTTCCATTCCCCCGCCATCACCAGGCTCAAGGAGCGCATGGTCGAGATCGGCCAGCGCATGTGGAACCGTGAATACACCGATGGCAACGGCGGCAACCTCACCATCCGCGTCGGCGACAACCTCGTCCTCTGCACCCCCACCCTCGTCTCCAAAGGCTTCATGACCGTCGAGCAAATGTGCCTGGTGGACATGGAGGGCGTGCAACTCGCCGGCAAATACAAGCGCACCTCCGAGTGCATGACGCACCTCGCCATCATGAAGCGCCAGCCCAAGGCCAAGGCCTGCTGCCACGCCCACCCGCCGCACGGCACCGCCTTCGCCGTCGCCGGCGTTCAGCCGCCCACCTGCATGATCCCCGAAGCCGAAGTCTTCCTCGGCCAGATCGGCATGTCCAAATACCAGACCCCCGGCACCCCCGCAAACGCCAAGGCCGTCGGCGAAGCCGCCGTCGATCACATGGCCGTCCTCATGGTCAACCACGGCGTCATCACCTGGGGCAAGGACATCGAGGATGCTTACTGGAAAATGGAAAACGTCGAGTCCTACTGCAAAACCATCTGGGTCGCCTCCCAGCTCAACGGCGGCAAACTCCTCACCATCACCGGCGGCCAGGCCAAGGAACTGATCGACCTCCGCAAAACCCTCGGCATGGACGACAAACGCGCCGGCTTCAAGGAATGCCAGCTCTGCGACAACGACGGCTTCTCCCCGGGCACCGTCTGCCACATCCCGGAACAACAAACCTCATCGAACAGCGCCTCGCCCGACCCCGAAGCCGAAAAACTCGTCCAAGCCATCACCGAGCAAATCATGGCTTCGATGAAATAAGCATATGAAAGCACCCATCACCGTCTCCATCACCGGCGCCGCTGGCCAGATCGGCTACGCGCTTTTGTTCCGCATCGCCACCGGTGAGATCTTCGGCAAGGACCAGCCCGTCAACCTCCGCCTCATCGAGATCGAGCCCGGCATGGCCGCGCTCAAGGGCGTCATGATGGAACTCGACGACTGCGCCTTCCCGCTCCTCAACGAAGTTGTGGGGACGTCCTGCCTCAACGAAGGATTCAAAGGGGCAAACTGGGCGCTGCTCGTCGGCTCCGTCCCGCGCAAGGCCGGGATGGAACGCGGCGACCTGCTCGGCATCAACGGCAAGATATTCATCAGCCAGGGCCAGGCCATCTCCCGCAACGCCGCGCGGGACGTCCGCGTGCTCGTCGTCGGCAACCCGTGCAACACCAATGCGCTCATCGCCATGAGGCACGCCGTGAGCATCCCGGACGACCGCTTCTTCGCGATGACCCGCCTCGACGAAAACCGCGCCAAATCCCAGCTTGCCCGAAAAGCCGCCGTCCACCCGTCCAAAGTCACCAACCTCTGCATCTGGGGCAACCACTCCGCCACCCAATACCCCGACTTCACCAACGCCAAAATCAACAACCGCCCGTGTACCGACGTGATCTCCCATGTCGCCTGGCTCAAAGGTGAATTCATCACCACCGTTCAACAACGCGGAGCCGCCATCATCAAGGCCCGCGGAGCCTCCTCCGCCGCCAGCGCCGCCAACGCCGCGCTCGACACCGTCAAATCCCTCATCACCCCCACGCCCAAAGGCGACTGGCACTCCGTCGCCGTCTGTTCCGACGGTTCCTACGGCATCGAACCCGGCCTCATCGCCTCCATGCCCATCCGCACCAACGAAGAGGGCACCTGGGAAGTCGTCCAAGGCCTCCCCATCGACTCCTTCAGCCAGGAAAAAATCAACGCCACCATCGCCGAACTCAAAGAAGAACGCGACGCCGTGAAGCACCTCCTGCCGTAAAGCTCCGGAGTGGCTCCCTCCGGGTGCCATACCTCGCACGCGCGGCGTCCAAGCCGCGAAAGTCTTATCCAAATCAGACATTCACTGGCTCAAATTCAAGCATCTGTGAAATGTAAATCTCAGGATCATCATACATGAAGGTGATGTGGTGTTCGAGGAAAGCCTGTGGGTTTCCCTTGTCGCTCCAATGTTCCAGGTCAGCGCGCCGGGTGGGTGAGATGATCCACGATTCCAATCTGACACTTGGATCAATCAGCTCTTCCCGCTCAATTCGTTTGATCTCCTCATGGAACAGGATTTTCGCGTCTTGAAACGAGCGTGCATTGCGCAGGCCATGAGGATCCATGAAAGTGATATGCTGGTGCGCACCATCCACGATCCACAGGATAAAGTCTGGGTAGAAGCCACCATCCGCAAAAAATGAAATTCAATAGGCTGGCAGAGACTGCATGTGTGCAGGCTTTTTGACAATCCCCTTGCATGAGGAGTTTGTGAAAGTCGGAGTCCTGTCCGACTCGGTTTTTCTTGAGATCGATCTTTACAGAATTTGAAAATATGACAATCGTTGTAAACGAAGTCAGCACTCGCCAAGGCTAAGCCGGACCACCGTCAAGCGGAGATTTTCCCTGCCACCGTGAACGGTTTTGCCACATTCCCAACCAACCCATGACCATGAAAACCGCCACCCCATCGCCCGGGACCGATGAGATGCGATCCCGGATTAACGCGCCCACTCCGGCTGCCCGGATGGGTGACCGCCTGCGCCGTGCCCGGCTGATGGCCGGGATGTCCCTGCGCGGACTTGCCAACGCGCTTGATGGCGAACCATCGCACACGCAGATCGCCAAGTTTGAGGCGGGCGATGCCTGCCCCGACAGCAAGCAGCTCGCCCGGTTTTCCCGCGTGCTCCGGGTGCGGCCGGATTATTTTTTCCAGAAAGACGGCTTGAAACTCGAAACCGTGGAATACCGGAGCCAGACCAAACTCGGCGTGAAGGGCCGCAAGCGTCTGGAGGAATTGGCTTACGAATTCTTTGAGCGGTATCTTGAAATCGAACGGATCCTCGGAATCCCTCCAGAGCCGCTACCCTGCGTGGATCTGACCCAAACCCCGGTGGAAGAGTTTCCGGTTGCCATCGAGCAAGCGGCAAAGAACCTCCGAGAGGCTTGGAAGCTCGGGATGAATCCGATCCCGAACGTCCATGTGATGTTGGAAACGCACGGCGTGAAGGTGAAGACACTGGCGCATGAGGACGGCTTCGACGGGTTTTCCGCCTTCGCGGCAGATGGTGACCTGCGGGTGCCGGTGATCGCCCTGTCGAAACGCTGGCTGGAGAAGCCCGAAATGGACCTGCCGCGCTTCCGGTTCACCGCGATTCATGAGCTGGCCCACTTGGTCATGAAATTTCCCGAATCCCACAGCCACAAGGAGAAGGAAATCTGGTGCCATCGATTCGCCGGTGCCTTCCTGATCCCGCGTGAACCGTTTGAGGAGCGCTTCGGGGTGAACCGGGTGAAGATCGCGCTCAACGAATTGATCGCAATCAAACGGGAATGGGGAATGTCGCTGGCCGCCATCATGAAGCGGGCCAGCAATCTCAATCTGGTCACGTCCGGCCGTTACAAAACCTATTGCATCGTCGCCAAAAAGAACCGCTGGCACGTCAACGAACCCGGCACCTGGATCGGCGATGAAAAATCGAGCCGTTTCGAGCCGCTGGTGCTACGCGCATTGGCGCAGGAACTCGTTACGCCATCGAAAGCGGCGGGGCTGCTCGGAATTTCGCTACCGGAATTGGGAACCCGCTACACACCGCTCGATTGAGACATGAAGATCGTGAAG